>JBBSEE010000214.1:0-5551 GCA_038239995.1 Chloroflexia bacterium
CAATAACTCAAACCTCAAACCTCAAACCTTACTCATCACTCATCACTCGCATCCTCCGCCCCACCCGTAGCCCCCAGAACACCCACGGCAGTTCCGCAATCATCGAGCCGATGCGCGATAGCACCGCGATAATCAGGGCAATCGGTTGCGATATGTAGAAGCCGAGCAGGTAGACCAGCGTGCCTTCGCGCACGCCGAGGCCGTTGGGGGCGATAAAGGTGAGGAAGCCCACCGCCCATGCCGCCACGAAGCTCGCCCCCACCACGGCGGCGCGGTCGAGGGGCAGGGGGTAGACCGCTGCGGTGAGCAGGTAGGACATCAGGGCGTAGAGCAACCAACTGGCGAGGTAGGGGAGGTTGAGCAGCAGCAGGTCGCGGAAACTCAGACGAGCGACTACCGGCGGGCGGTCCAGCCGCTTCAGCCCCCAGTTGAGCAGGGCAAAGAACAAGTCGCTCCGCAGCATCACCGCAAAGGCGGCCATGATGAACAGGATGTAGGCAGCGGCGAACAGTTGCAGCTTCAGGGGGGTATCTAGTAGCGGGGTGGCGGCGAGGGCCAGCGGGGAGATGAGCAGGCCGGTGAAGGTGACGAACGCCGTCTCCAGCACCACCGATAGCGAACCCAAACCCCGACTGATACCCGCCGCCTCACCGAGCGCGACCCGCCCCACCGCGTACCAGACCGAGCCGGGCAGGTAGCGGGCGAGGCTGGACGAGAAGTAGACCCGCACCGCTTGGGGGAGGGGCAATCGCGGTGCGCCTAGCCGATGTACCAACCATCGCCAACCCAGCATCGCCAGCGCGGGGCGGCTGAACAGAATAACGAAGAAGACGACAAGGTAGGCATAGTTCAGCCGCCAGTCGTAGGCGGCCAGCTTGTCCCATTCGCCCGCCAGCGCGAAAGCGAAGAAGCCGACCACCAGCACGACTAGCAGCCAGCCGAGCAACCGTCGGACAGTGGGGGGGATGCGGGCGAAGGTGTTCACGGTCAATACTTAATCCTGAATATCTGCACCCCACCCTCGTTATAGACCCGCGCGAAGTGCTGCGTATCGCGGTTCAGGTAATCCAGCCGCCAGAACTGGCTGTTAGCGGCGGAGTAGAGCAGGGTGATGCCCGCCTGTTGCAGGGCGGCGAAGGTGGATGCGTCAGGCAGCGGGTTGGGCGTGGTGGAGTTGTATAGCGTCTTCTTGCCGGTCAGCGGCCACGCCGCGAGGGTAAGGTCGTGGATGTGCTGCTGGAGGTTGGAGTCGCGAGTGCGTTCGTTGCCCGCCACCAGTGGGGGGGCACTCACCTCCCGCGCGGCGAGCGGGGCGACCCACATCCCCCCGTCAATCCCCACCACCGCCTGTCCGCGAAACTCGTTGGCGGGGACCGCGGCAATCAGCACCTTGTCGCCCGCCGCGCTATGTTGCCCCAGCCAGCGTATCGCCGCGACATCGGCGGGGGCGACGATGATGCTGTGACTGTCCGGCCCCTTCACCGTGAACAGGCCAGTGCCTTGCGTGCCGGTGTTGTCCGCGAACATCAGACCCGCGCAGGCGACGACATAGACGGCAGCCAGTATATAGCGGGGCAGATTGCTCTTGGGCAGCGGCCCGATGTTTCCCACCAGATTGAGCAGCCAGCCCACCAGATAGCCAATCAGCAGCGCGGCGGGGATATACAGCATGATACCGACCGCAAAGTTGTTCACCGCCCCCGCGCCGGGCAGCCGAAACTTGCCGATGTAGGGGTTGGCGATGAGGTAGAGTGCCCCCACCCATAGCCCCACCGCCGCCGCGCCGAGATGCAGTGGTCGCAACCCCGCCTGCTTCCATGTCGCCACGCAGAGGACGAGCGCGAGGACAATCGCCAACCCCGCAGGCACAATCAGCCATATATCGAGTTCGCCCAGCAGCGAGCCAGTATTGTAGCTGGCAAGGTAATCGTCGCTGATGTTCTTCAGGCGGTCAACCAACCCCCCGAAATAGTTGTTCACCAAGTTCAGCAGCCACGGCGCAGCCAGCAACAATGCCCCCAGCCCAATCAACAGGCCGGATTTTAGATTTTCGATTTTGGATTTTAGATTGGGGCGGGGCATTCTGGCGGGCACTAGCGGCGGGGTGGATGCTTGATTGATCCCACCGGCCCGCCCCTCCTCCCCATTCGCCTCATCCAAGCTGAAATCGGCAAGCGGCAAGGCCAAATCGGGGCTAAGGATGCGCCAAATTATCACCACCAGCACCCACGCGGCGTAGAATATCAGCACCCGATAGTGGCTGAGGAATAGGCCGACGATGAGCAGGATGTTGAGCAGGATGAGCGGCCCGCGCTGGCGTAGGGAGCGCACATCCTGCGCGAGGGCGACGAGGGCGAGCATGGCGAAGGGGAGGGTGGCCTGCCCCGCCAGTTGGGTGTAGCGACCCCAGTTGAAGTAGTAATCGGGCATCACGCTGACCAGCCCGGTGAGCAACGCGCTGACCAGTCCCGCCCACTTTGCCCACCGCGCCGGGTAGAACAAGCCCGCGCTGAGGTAGTAGGCCGCCAGCACGGTGAGGGCGTTGAGGGCCTGCCCGATGTACAGCACCGCCGTAGGCGCGTCCAGCCCCGCCGCCCACATCGCCAACGCCGCTTGGGTGTGGAAGCCAAAGTGGTAGGTGAAGCTAGTGAGCGGGATATAGGGCAGATAATCGGTCGGCACCCCGCCACGGTCGGCGATTAGCTGGGTCACGATGGTGTGATGCACCGAGTCGCCATAGAGCGGGGCGACGAGGTCGCGGATGGCGTAGAGGCGCACCACCAGCGAGGTGAGCAACGCCACCCCCAGCAACCCAGTTTCGAGGCGCGGCGGTTGCAAGTGGAACTGCCGCCGCTGCCGGTAAATTATCAGTGCGCTGATAAGCAGCAGCGCGTACAGCCAGATGCTGCCCGCGGGGATGTGCAGCAGGGTGGTATACAGCAGCAGGATAGGCCAGAGAGCCAAGCCCAGCCCCAGCGCGGTGAGCAGCGGCATCGCGGTCATCATCGCGGGCAATCGCGCCGCCAGCAGACCATACACCGCCGCGCCGGGCAGGGCAATAAGTAGGGGATAGAGCAATAGAATGAGCATTTGCACGTTCGATATGCTAACCGATGCGCGGCGGCCTTGTCAACTTAGTCTCCCCCACTTAAAAAGTGAAAGATTGCCTATTGACAGCCACGCACAACTGTGCTACAATTGACATAACAAGGGGCAGGCGGTTACGTTATTATCTTGTAACCAATGGGAGTTACGCAGTTGGGGCGGGATTTACGCCTGATGACGTAGGGGCGAATCGCATCCGCCCTGCTCGACTGCGTAACTCCTAACCAATAATCTGCAATCTGCAATCTAGTAAGTGAGGGTAAGGCGATGGCGGACCATGGTGGCGGCAAGAAGAAATCGCGGATACCGGGCTGCTTGACCAATATCATAGTGGTGGCGATACTCATCTATATTGGAGTGTTTGTAATTGCCACTCTCGTGCCTGCTTTCTTGCAGAACAAGGGTAAGTCGTTCATCGCCCTCTCAGGGGGGGCGACCACCGCGAACCCCACCGCCGTGCCCGCCAAGCCGCAAGATAAGCCGCAAGCTGCCACCCCCACCCCCACGCAGATGGGCTATATTGCGCCCGGGACCAATGGCAGCACGTCTACGGGGGGAGGCACCAATGTCGCCTACCAGCCCGGTACGACGGCACCCAGCAAAATATCGGTGAACCATAGCGGGTTCTACTACGTGGTGGGGCGGGGCGACCTGTACGCGGGGGGCAATCGCCTAACCTTCGACCAGAGCCTGAGCCTGATTGCCGCCAAGCTGCTCACCACCTCCAGCGCAATGAAAGCCCTCAACTCCGAATTGGTGAGCGGCAGCCTGACCGAGGGGCAAGTCTTGCGCGTGCCGAACGAAATAGATACCGGCGGCGGCCTGCCCCCCACCGGGCGTTACGCCCAACCTTAGCGGGGATGAAGATGCTGCGCGTGTTCGCGGGCCTAACCTTGTTGCTGCTCTGCGGTTTGCTCACCGCCTGCACGGGGGGCAAGGTGGAAGGCACCCCTACCTACGTCAACTTCACCGAGGTCAACCTCGCCCCCACCCCCACGATTACCCCGGTCGCGGCCCCCACCGTAGCGGCCACTACTTATAAGGTGCAGGCTGGCGACACCCTGAGCGGGATTGCCGCCCGCTTCGGGGTCAACATTGACGACCTCGCCCGCGCCAACGCCATCCCCGACGACAAGCGCGACCAGTTGCAGGTGGGGCAGGTGCTGGTCATCCCCCCGCGCAAGGCGGACAAGGCGGTGCCCACCGCCAGCCCGATTCCCTAATCTGGTTCTAATCTTGGCCGCCGCTTATCCGCCCAAAGTTGTACTGGTCATTACTTGACAGGGGGAGCGGACTGATGTATAATCAGTTCAGCAGTTACGAATACCTTCCGCGCCGTATAGGATAAAGGAGGTGATGCTCATGGATAGTAACGCAACATCGGGCATCGCCGAGGTAAGCAATCTCTAGGGATTGCACCGGCGATGCCCTTGAAAGCCCTCGCTCGATAGCGGGGGCTTTCTTCATGCCCAGTTTGACAAGCCCACCGCTTGCCCTTATAATGCGCTACAGATGCTAATGCTTGCGGGAGGGCTGGACGATTGATGAAGTTGATTCTGGCAGTGGTACAGAACGTGGATGCCGATACTGTGGTAGATGCGCTGCTCGATGCGGGACACCGCACCACGCGGCTGGCTAGCACCGGCGGCTTCCTGCGCGAGGGCAACACCACCCTGCTCATCGGGGTGGACGACAGCGCAGTGGAGGCAGTGGTGGACATCTTCAAGCACACCACCCGCCCCCGGCCCGCGGGCGGCAACTCCGCTGGTCGCAATGTGGGCGGTGCCACCGTGTTCGTGCTTAACCTTGAGCAGCAGGAGCGGCTGTGAGCCTCGGCTCCTGCTGGGGAGTTACCCACCCCGGCTATCGGGAATGGTGTAGAAGGCAAACTGATGCGTAGCATGATTAGGATTGGCGAGATATTCGGGATTAAGGTGCAGGCTAGCCTAAGTTGGTTCCTGTTCCTCGCGATGATGACCTTCGTCCTCGCCTTCTATTACTTCCCCATCACTCCCGGCGCGGTCAACTGGGGGGGCGGGTTGCAATTCTCCACCGCCCTCAGCGTCACCCTACTGTTCGGCTTTTCGGTGCTGGCCCACGAACTAGCCCACGCCCTGCTCATCCGCCGCTTCGGCAACAAGGTGAACGCGATACTGCTGTTCTTCTTCGGGGGGATAACCCTGAGCGAGACCGAGCCGAAACGCCCGCTGCACGAGTTCTTCGTGGCGATTATCGGCCCGCTGGTCAGCGTGGCCCTGTCCATCGCCTTCTTCGCCGCCGCCTTTGCCCTTGGCCTAAACGAGAAGCAGACCCCCCCCGCAGCAGTGGCGGCGGTGTTGCTCGGTATCCTAAACTTCGCGATGGGGGCCTTCAATCTGCTGCCCGGCCTGCCCCTCGATGGCGGCAAGGCGTTGCGGGCGGTGGCGTGGGGCTTGAGCGGCGACCA
>JBBSEE010000215.1:0-5547 GCA_038239995.1 Chloroflexia bacterium
ATGCTCACCTACTCGCACTACGACTGGAAGCCGCCTATCGTCAAGACGGTGGCGGTCGAGGGCAAGGGGATTGACGAGCTAGCCGCCAAGATTGCCCAACACTACGCCTACCTAGAGCAATCGGGCAAGCTGGCCGAGCGCACCCGTGCCGCATTGCATGATGAGCTAATCGAGCGGGTCAAGCTAGAACTGGCCGCCCGCGTGATGCAGCAACTGAACACCGCGGCGGGCGCAAAGCTGCTGGACCAACTGCTGACCCGCGAACTTGATGTGGCAACCGCGGCGCGGGGGTTGGTAGAGGGGTTGGGTTAGATTACCGTCACCAACTCCCGCGTCGCTTCGTTGCAGCGCAAACCACCGTCTTCGGCACAGTACACAATGTCCTCGATGCGAACCCCGAATTGACCCGCAAGGTAGATGCCCGGCTCGTCGCTGAAGGCCATGCCGGGGGCGAGCTTGGTCGCATTGCCCGGTACTAGGTAGGGGGTTTCGTGGCCGTCCAGCCCGATGCCATGACCGAGGCGGTGGAGGAAGGCTTCACCGTAACCGGCGGCGGTGATGTGGTCGCGGGCCACCTTGTCCAGTGCTTGGGCCTCTACGCCGGGGCGAATCGCTTGGTAGGCTAGCTCGTTGGCCTCACGCACGGTATGGTAGACCTTCAGTTGCTCCGCGCTGGGGGTCAGCCCCGCGTCACCGGCAACGAACACGGTGCGGCTGATGTCCGAGCCGTAGCCGTGATGCCCAATTCCCCCGAAATCCAGCACCACCATATCGCCCGCCTCGATCACTCGCTCGCCCGCGTCGTGGTGGGGGGATGCGCCGTTCGGCCCGCTGGCGACAATCGCGAACTTGGCTTGCTCGTGCTGGTTGGCCCGCAGCATCTGGCCCAGTATTTCGGCGATCTCCCGCTCCTGCCGCCCGCTGAAGCGCAGCTTGATGACCTCCCCGAACACCGCATCAGCCGCCGCCCCCACCTCGGCCAACGCCTCGATCTCCGCCGCGCTCTTGATGATACGTAGCGGCTCGATTATCTGGCTGGCGGGCAGCCACTTGGCCTCTAGCTCGGTCTGCAAGCGCAGCAGGAACGCGGCCCACATCTGGTCGCTCACCGCCAGTTTGGGGTGGCGATGCAGGTCGCCACTGTCGGTCACCCAGTGCAGGATGTCGCGGCTAATCAGGTAGACAGGGTTCTGCTCCTCTTGCCATACGGTCAGGGTGAACAATCCCTGCTGCGCCAGTGCGCTCGGCCCCATCGCCTCCAGCGCGGGGGCATAGAAATGGGCCGTCCCGCGGCGGGGCAGCACCAGCAGGTTCAGCCGTTCGCTCACCCGCGCGTTCAGCCCCGTCAGGTAGCGCAGGTCGCTGCCGGGGGCGAGCAGCAGGTAGTCCACGTTGTACTTCGCCATTTCCGCCTGTGCCCGCGCCATCCTCGCTTGGTATTCGTCTATCGCTAGCGTGATGCCCATTCGCTAATCCTTTCTCCACATCTGCACAATCTACCGACGTGGCCGCAAGTTTGCCGCCAATGCCAAAGCCGAGCCGCTGGTTCACCTTGTCTATCTCCATGCCAGATGCAATCGCTCTAATGAAGCCCATCAAGTAGGCACGCGGTGGGTTACTTTTTGAGGTGCGACAACCTTGTGGGCCGTAGTTGAAATCCTGCTCTAGCATCAGCAATTGCGTGTAATGCAGATTGACCCCCGCTTCATCAAGTTGCATCGGGAAACGCAGCATCGGCAAAGGGGCGACCAAAGTGTTAGGGTCGCCACCAGCGTACACATCTTCCAAGGCACAAAACAGCAGGTGAGCAGCATCTGGCGCACTCTGCTGCTTAATGTACAAATCAACGAACAAGCGCACGTGGGTGGGGTAGAAATCAGTGCGGTTAGGGATGCTCAAGCCGACTGCAAAGTCGCCGGGGCAGAGTTTGTCGGTTCGCAGGGCGAAAACTGTCACACCAGCAGTGCTGGTATAGAAATCATGTCGCTGATGCAGCGCAAGGGTACGCAGCGTTACCGCTGCATCGTTCATATTCATAGGTTTAGATCAGGGTCAGTTGCTCATAAGGGGGCGGTTCGGGGCGAATTGGCAGGGATACTTGGTAATTGACGATTACTAGTTCCTCCACCGGCCCCCGTCGGTCGCCCTTACTGTTGATGGCGCGATTGGCGGGCAGGGAAATCTGCACATAGCTGTGATACAGCCGCTTTATCAGCGGGGCGGCGGAATTGGAGAGCATCACATAGCAGCCCCGTCGGTCAAGTTCGCGGTAAACCTCGGCGAGGATGTGTTGGTCACGCTCACCAAAGTCGCCCCTTGTGTAGCTGGTGAAGGCGGCGGTGGGGCTGACTGGCTGGTAGGGAGGGTCGAGATAGACAAAATCGCCGTGCTGGGCGGCTTCTAGGGTAACACGGTAATCTGCTGCCCGCAACTCGGCACTTGCCAGCATTCGCGCGGCGGCGAACAAGTTGGCGCGGTCATATAGCTGTGGGTTGACGTAGCTACCCATTGGCACGTTGAACTGACCGGCCCGATTGACGCGATAGAGACCATTGAAGCAAGTTTTGTTCAGGTAGATCAGCCGCGCGGCAATCTCCAGTGCGGCACTCGGTTGCTGGGCGCGAAGATGATAATAGTATTCCTTACTGTGATGGGCGCGATGCTCATCCAAATGCGCCGCCAGTTCGTGGGGCTGGTCGCGCACCATCTGGTAGGTGGTAATTAGCTCGGCGTTACAGTCACCCAACCAAGCATGGGCGGGGGCAAGGGCGAAGAACATCGCACCGCCGCCGAGGAATGGCTCGATGTATCGCTGATAAATCGCGGGGCGCAGGGGCAGCAGCTTGCCGAGCATTTGCCCCTTGCCGCCCGCCCACTTGAGAAACGGACTGGCTTGCATAAGCCGATTATAGCAGACGTTGCCGCGTAAAACAAATTACCCCCGCCCCCACAGTTGCCCCCTTATGGTATAATGGACTCACCCTGTAGCAGAACGCTTTAGCTTTATTGAAGGAGGCAATCGCATGGATAGTGCTTTGATGGTAGACCTGATTTGCGGGGTGGTGATGGTGATATTCTTGCTCATCGGGGCGTTGCGCGGGCCGCTGGTGGAGGTTTTCTCCCTGCTCGGCATCCTGCTAGGCGCGGCGTTGGTGGAACGCTGGGCCGCGCCGTGGAGCGGGGATGTGGGCAAGCTGTTCAACACCAATGCGGCCACCTCGGTGCTGCTGACCAGCTTTGGCCTGTTCATCCTCGCCTTCCTCATCGCCGGGTTCATCGCCCCCGCCGCGCTGCTGCGCTTCCGCAACTCGCTGGGGGGTGGGGGGCGGCTGATGGGCGCGTTGCTGGGCCTGCTCAACGGCAGCTTGCTCATCACCTACCTGCTCGCCTACCTAGCCGCGATTGACAGCGGCAGCGGGGCCGCGGTTGCGCGGTCGAAGGTTGGCTCCTTCCTCGTGGACAAGTGGAGCGGCTGGGGATTGTTGGCGGTGGCGGGCGGGCTGATACTGTTCATCATTGTGGGCGCGTTCGTCCGCAGCTTCCGCATCCTCACTGGCGATGCGGGGCAGATTGTCCAGACCAGCACCACCACTACCACGGTTGTGCCCGGCCAGCGAATGGCGAACGTATCGCCGTACCTCTACCCCCCGCAGCCGCAACCGCAGCCCAACTATCCCCGCGCCGCTGCTCCTACCGCGATGAACCCCGCGCCGCCCCCCTACCAGCCACCTTATGCCCCACCCCCCGCGCCGCCGCCATATCAGCAGGCATATCAGCCACCCAACTATCAAGCTCCGCGACCGCCTGAGCCGCCCCGCTACGCCTCCCCGCCAGCGGGCTACAGCGGCCCATCTAGTGGCCGATTGCCCGGTTACGTGCCCCCCGCCCCGGAGCCGCCGCGCCCTGCCTACCAACCGCCAATCAACCCCGCCTCGCCCCCGCCCCCGCCGGTCAATCCCTACGCGATGCCGGAACGGTTCAGCCCGCCCCCCGACCTGCCGCCCATCGCCCGCCCCCCGCTGGCCGATGCGCCAGTGGTGGAGCGCGAAACCTATGTGCGTGAAGTGAGCGGGCCAGAGCAGGCCACCAGTGTGGACCAGTTCGTGGCCCGCCCCGCCCCGCGCGAGACAGCGGCCATCGAGCAGCCCGACCATACCACCCGCTACGAGCTTACCAGCGACGCGGATACCAGCGTGATGCCCACCCCAGATAAGCCGAACCAGACACCCTGAGAGAGGATACTGCGATGGCAAACGCCGAGCGCGGAAGTGGAGCCACGCTACGCTCAAGCAGCCGCACCGTCATCAACGCGGCGATGGACAATCGCTGGCTGCGGTGGCTGGGTATCCTCCTCTTTCTCATCGTGTTCACATGGGTGGTGGGACAGGTGGGCGGCTTCCTGCTGCAATACCTCGACACCTTCTTGCTCTTCTTCATCGCGTGGCTGCTGGCCTTCACCCTCCGCCCCCTTGCGGTGCGGCTGCAAAACGTGACTATCCCCCGCCTGAACCGACCACTGGGCTGGCGGGGCGCGGCCAATGTGGTCTACATTGGGGTGTTGCTCACCCTCGCGCTGCTCGGCTGGGTGATAATGCCCCCGCTGGTGGAGCAAATCCAGAACTTGGTCGCCTTCCTCAGCAGCCCGCCGCAGCTCGACGAGTTTCGCAACTGGGCATTGAAGCAACTGGGCAACTTCGGTATCCAGCAAGCCGACATCCAAAACTTTATCAACAACCTTAGTGCCCAAGCTCTCACCTTCACCCAACAGGCGTTGGAGTTCCTCAAAGGGTTGTTCGGGGTGGTCTTCAACGTGATTATCATCCTGATACTTTCCTACCTGTTCCTCACCGACGGTCAGCGTATCACCGATGGGCTGCGCGAGGTCGTGCCGGTGCGCTACCGCGACCAAGCCAAACTGTTGGGCAGCAGCATGGAGAGCAGCTTCGGGGCTTTCCTGCGCGGCCAGTTCCTGATGGGTATCATCTACGGGGCGATTGTCGGGCTGGTGATGGCAATTTTCCGCCTCAACTTTGCCCTGCTGGCGGGCATCGTCACCGCCTTGTTCATGCTGGTGCCGCTGATTGGCTACGTCGCCGCCTACTTGCCCCCGGTGCTGATTGCCCTGATTGACAGCCTCAACGGCCACCCCACCAGTTGGGCGGGGGGCAACAGTTGGTGGATTATCCTCATCGTGGTGGTGGTCGCCCAAGCGGTGATTGTCAATATGGTGGGGCCGAGGGTGATGAGCGAGTCGCTAGGGGTGCATCCGCTGGTGGTGTTCGGGGCCATGCTGCTGGGGTCGAAGATTGGCGGGGTGTGGGGGGCGTTGTTCGGCATCCCGGTCGCGGGGGTAATCAACGTGATGGTGGGCAACTTCTTCAACTCGTTCGTCCGACCCAGCGACTGGTTCAATGCCCAGCCCACCGGCTGGCAGGTGGTGGAGAGCGTGGAGGAGGTGGAGCGGGCGGATGGGGATATAGCCAATCCCCCCACTACCACCATCCACACCATCACCATTACCGACCCCAGCGGCGACGACCATATTAC
>JBBSEE010000216.1:0-5542 GCA_038239995.1 Chloroflexia bacterium
CCAACTAGTTCGCTCGATCAACACCACTCTGTCGGCGATAAACTTCGTCATCATCTTCTCGCTGCTCATCTACGTGCTGTCGCACAACTGGCAGAACCGCGTGGCGCGGAGCTTTGGGCTGCTTATCGCTACCCTAATGCCGGTGTACATCGCGACCGTGGTGCTGGCGGTGCTGCCGATTGGGGCCAGCGATGTGGAGGTGTGGCTGCGTATCCAGTGGCTGGGGTTCGCCTTCGTGCCCGCCACCTACCTGCATTTCAGCAATATGCTGCTGGCGACCACCAACGCCTACTCGCATCGCCGCCAAGTGGGGGTGCAGATTGGCTGGCTGCTCAGTCTGTTCTTCTTCACCGTCGCCGGTGTCACCAACCTCGTAATCGTCGCGATACCATCGCAAGAGGCGATTGACCCGCAGGCCGCGCCCACCATTCAGAACAATGTGCCCGCGCCGGGCGGGCCGCTGTTCTGGGTCTTCTTCGTCTACCTGTTGCTCAGTCTGGTATGGGGCATCAGCAACATCCTCCGCGCCCGCGCCCGCACCCTGACCACCGCCTCGCGCCGCCGCATGACCTACCTCGTGGTCGCCAGCATTGCCCCCGCAGTCGCCATCCTCCCCTACCTAATTACCATCGCCTTCGCCGCCACTGGCCTGTTCCCCCGCGCCCGCCTCGTCCTCACCCTCACTGGCAACATCGGCCTCGCGGTCCTCAGCGTGGTGATGGCCTACAGCGTGTCCTACAACGGTGCGCTCACTCCTGACCGCGTGGTCAAGCATAGCCTCATCTACTACCTGCTGCGCGGCCCGCTAGTGGCGATTATGGCAATCGTGCTGGTGCTGCTCACCGCCCGCGTGCCTAGCATCCTCGGCGTGCCGCGTGACGTTATCCTCATCTTTGCGATTGGTCTGCTGGTGGTGCTGATGCAGGCGACTATCAGCGTGCTGCAACCATGGCTCGACCGCCTCATCTACCGCAACGATGGGGAGGACATCCTTTGGCTGCGCGAACTGAACAAGTCGCTGCTCACCCCCGCCGACCTTGAGCAGCTATTCGAGAACACCCTCGCCTCGTTGGCCGACCTGCTGCGGGCGGGGCGCGGCTTCGTGGTGGTGTTCAGCAACGAACGCGACGAGTTTGCCCCCCGTATGGCCGCCACCGTTGGCTGGGAGGGCGGCACCCTCGCCCCCGCGCAAGTTGCCGCCCACGACCGCGAAGGGTTGGGCGGCAGCCACGCGCTTGGTGCGCTGGCCTCGCTGCCGGGGCAGGTGCGGGCGGGTGGGGAGCGGCTGCTCGGTCGCGGTGCCTTGCCCGGCCCCAGTGTGGAGTCGCTGATGCCACTGCTCGAACCGTTCATCGGGGCGCAGGCCAGCGTCAGCGTCCCCAGTGTCAGCAGCGATGGGGGCAACGTGAACGTGAACGTGAATGTGAACGTCAACCTCAGCCGCCAATCGCCCCCCGCCGATGAGCGACTAATCCCGCTGGATGGGGTGGTGGGGTTGCTGGAGCGCGGCTACCTGCTACTCCCCTTGCGGAATCGGATGCGCGATGCCACCCTCGGCGTGATTGGCCTGCGGGTCGCGGGGGCGGGGCTGGTCGCTAGCGAAGCAGGGCGGCGGCTCGGCCTCGGTCTCGGCCTCAGCTACGATGAGGAGCAGCGGGTCGGCACCCTAGTGCGGCAGGCGGAGATTGCCCTAGATGACAGCCTGCTGCAACGTCGCCTGTTCGCCACCCTACGCCAAATCAGCCCGGAGATTAAAGAGGTGCAACGCTGGCGCAACACCTTGCAGCGCGAACGTAGCCCCGAAGCGAGTCGCCGCCCCGATAGCGGGGAGTATCACAGCATAGATGACAGCATCGTGGACGACCCCGACTTCGCCAAGCTGGTCAAGGACGCACTGGGCCATTACTGGGGCGGGCCGCGCCTGAGCGAGTCGCCGCTGCTCAAGCTGAAAGCAGTGCATGAGGCTCAATCGTCCGACCGCGTACCCGCCAACGCGCTGCGAAATGTGCTGGAACGTGCCATCGAGTCGCTGCGCCCACCGGAGACCACTCGCGCTGCCGAGCGCAGTGCCCCCGAATGGCTCATCTACAATATCCTCAGCCTGCGCTACAAGCAGGGTATCCCCACCCGCGAGGTCGCCCACCGTCTAGCGATGAGCGAGGCCGACTACTACCGTAAACAGAAAACCGCCCTTGCCGAGGCGGCCAAGGCGGTGGCGCGGCTGGAGCGCGAGGCGTTGCGGCACTAGCCATCCCCATGCCGTCGCCGCTGTCGCCCATCGTATATACCTTGGGCGGTGTTTAGCACTGCTGGCAGGATGTAGTATGGCACCACCCCCCATTCTGGGTTGATGAGCCAGCCGCTTACTATTGAGACCAACGCGATGAAGGGGAATATTGCAATCTTTGAGGTTATCAGCGGGATTTCGTACCGCTTCACCTCACTGCTTATCAGCCGATAGCCGCTGCTAGCATAGAACCAGATGACTAGCAGGAGCGTCCCCGCTATCAGATTATTGCCGCTGTATATCAGGATGGTGTTGAAGCCCAGCACTTGTTTGTCACCTTGTCCCACTTGGGCGAACAGGTTGCTGGTAAAGGGTAGGAAGGTAATGAACAGGAAGAAGGCAAGGTTGAGCCAGAACATCCCTTCGTCTATCCGCTTCAGGCGGCGCATAATCTGTACGTGGCTGTACCAGTAGATGCCCGCGATGAGGAAGGTAATGGCGTAGAGGATGAGCTTGCTGAGGAAGTCGCTTTCAAATATCAGCGATAGCAGGTTGCTATCGGGGACGCGGCCCGGTTGGTCTGGCAACTTGAGGTCGAGTACCAGCAGGGTCATCACCACCGCGAACAACCCATCGGCCAGCGCCTTCAGCCGCTCGGTGCCACTGTGGTCTTCAACCTCTGGAACTTCCTCTGCTGGCTCCCTAACTGGCAGTCCTGCCATGTTTACCCTCCGCATATCGGCGGGGCGCACATCAGTGCGCCCCTACGGAATCGAATCTGCTGCCCCTAATTCTGCCTATTTGTTCTGATTGAACTGCTGCAAGGCCTTGTCCAGCATATCCGCGCTCTTGCCGGGGTCGCGGGTGAACTGGCTATTCACGCTGCGTTGCTGTTGGCTGGCGTTGAGGGTGTCCAGCACCCGCTGGTTAATCTCCACCTTGCCGCTATTCGATGTGTCTGCCCGTGCGTCGGCGGAGGGCTTGAACCCACTCAGCAGCTTGTCCCACTTGCTGGTGGGGGCATCGCTATGCCCGCTGCTCGCCGTCTGACGGTTCGGCTGCGGTATCGCCAGCCTGTCACTCAGGCTGCTATGCCCGCTGCTCAGTGGTGGCAGGGCAATCTTGCTGGCCGTCTTTGTCCCCGCCGAGGTGAAGAACAACGCCGCGGCAATCAGGGCTACCGCCAACCCCATCACCGCAAGCAACTTGCCCAAACTTGCCTTCTGCATCGTGGTCTCCTTCTATCGCTTGCCAATTACCCTCGAATTATACATACGCAAGCTAGCCCGCGCAAGTTTCAGCATCTTTGCCAGATAGAAGTGCCATCCTACTTAGCCCACCGACTTTCAACGAATATTGCACCCAACAATCGGGATGACCGGGGAATACATCTATTGATAGCAACCTGAGAGTTTTTGATAGCTGTGCTTGCGTATAATTAGCAGAAGCCTAACTGTTATAAACGTAACAAAGATGGTGCGGATAGGAGCTAGCCAGTGGACGACAAGCCAGAGTTTTCATCGCGCCTGCCCGGATTCTACAACCTAAGCGTGGAAGAGCGGCAAGCATGGCTGGCCCGCGATATGGGGCATAGCGGCATCGCCCGTGTGTTCGACAACGGTGGCCTCGACCTTGCCCGCGCCGACAAGATGATTGAGAACGTGGTGGGGATATTCGCCCTGCCGCTGGGCATCGCCCTCAACTTTCAGATAAATGGGCGCGATTACCTCGTGCCGATGGCGGTGGAGGAGCCGAGCGTGGTAGCGGGAGCATCATTTGCCGCCAAACTGGTGCGCGACGGCGGTGGCTTCCACGCGGAGACCGATGAACCGCTGATGATCGCGCAGGTGCAGGTAGTGGAGATACCCGACCTCGCCGCCGCCACCCGCAACCTCGAAGCGCACAAAGCCGATTTGCTGGAGCTAGCCAACCAGCAGGACGCGCTCCTTGTCAAGCTGGGTGGTGGGGCGCGGGAGATGCAGGTGCGTCACCTCGACACCCGCCTCGGCGCGATGCTCATCGTCCACTACATCGTAGACGTGCGCGACGCGATGGGGGCGAACGCGGTCAACACCATGGCGGAGAAGACCGCCTCGCTCATCGAAGAACTGACCGGCGGGCGCGTCTACCTGCGCATCCTCAGCAACCTCGCCGACCGCCGCCTCGCCCGCGCCACCGCCCGCGTGCCTAAAGAGTCGTTGGCAATCGAAGGCTACAGTGGTGAGGAAGTGGTGCGCGGTATTGCCCTTGCTTCTGCCTTTGCCGAGGCCGACCCCTACCGCGCTGCCACCCACAACAAAGGGGTGATGAATGGGATTGACGCGGTGGTGATTGCCACCGGCAACGATTGGCGGGCGATCGAAGCAGGGGCGCACAGCTACGCCGCGCACAAGACCGGCAGCTACACTGCCCTGACCCGCTGGGACGCAGACGCGAACGGCGACCTCGTGGGTAGCATCGAACTACCCCTCGCGGTCGGGCTGGTGGGAGGGGCAACTAAGGTGCATCCCGCCGCCCAAGCTGCGGTCAAGCTGCTGGGGGTGCAAACCGCCCGCGAATTGGCCGAGGTGATTGCCGCTGTCGGGTTGGCCCAGAACCTTGCCGCGATACGCGCCCTCGCCACTGAGGGCATTCAAAAGGGACACATGGCCTTGCACGCCCGCCAGATTGCCGCCGCAGCCGGGGCGCAGGGGGCGGAGATTGATAAGCTGGCCGCTAAATTGGTGGCCGAGCATAACATCAAGATAGACCGCGCCCAAGAACTACTCAAGGAGATACAGAATGGATAACCCGATTGGCATTACCGGCTATGGGGCATACGTGCCACGCTTCCGCATCAAGGGCGGGGACATCGCCGAGCAGTGGGGGGCTGACCCCAGTACAGTGCAGAACGGCCTGCTGCTCATCGAAAAGAGCGTCCCCGATGTGGACGAGGACACCATCACCCTCAGCGTGGAGGCTGCCGCCTATGCGCTGCGTCGCGCGGCGATTGACCGCCGTGATGTGGGGGCGTTGTACATCGGCAGCGAGAGCCACCCCTATGCGGTCAAGCCCAGCGGTACGGTAGTGGCTGAGGCGTTGGGCTTGCCCCGCACTATCCATGTCGCCGACTACGAGTTCGCCTGCAATGCGGGGGCGCAAGCGATGTTCGTGGCTAGCTCACTGGTCAAGGCGGGGGTGATTAAGTCCGGTATGGCAATCGCGGCGGACACCTCGCAGGGTGCGCCCGCTGATGCCCTAGAGTATTCGGCCAGTGCGGGGGCAGCGGCCTTTATGTTTGGCAACTCGAACGTTATCGCCACCCTAGACGCGGTC
>JBBSEE010000217.1:0-5536 GCA_038239995.1 Chloroflexia bacterium
GGCTTCATCACTACCATCGCCGCATTGGTGGCCGATAGCTCACGCAGCGCATCAATCCGCGTGCGGGCAACCTGCTCCGCCTGCGCCTGCATCTTCAGGTCTAGCGTGGTGGTCACTACCAGCCCGCCCCGCGCCAGCAAATCGGCCCCGTAATTCTTCTCTAGGTACTCCTTCACGTATTGCACGAAGTGGGGAGCTTGCACCTCGACCTTGGGGGGATGGAGGGCAAGGGGGGCGGCCACGGCTTGGGCGGCATCGCTAGCGGTGATATAGCCATGCTGCGCCATCAGGTTGAGTACAATCCCCTGCCGCTTCTTCGCCTGTTCCCAGTTCTTGGTCGGGTCATAATAAGAGGGCGACTGGGGCAGACCGGCAAGCATCGCCGCTTCCGGCAGGGTCAGTTCGTTGGCGTGCTTGCCAAAGTACGACTCGCTGGCCGCTTCGATGCCGTAGGCGAGGTTGCCGTAGTAAATCTCGTTCAGGTACATCTCCAATATCTTGTCTTTGCTGTATCGCTGGGTCACTTGCACCGCAAGGATGGCTTCCTTCATCTTGCGGTCGAGGCTGAGTTCGTACTTGCGGCCAGACAGCAGCGTGCTACGCACCAACTGCTGGGTAATCGTACTCGCCCCCGATGAGCCGCTGCCGCTGAAGTTGATTAGCACGGCGCGAACGAGGGCGACCGGCTCGACCCCGATGTTGGTGTAGAAGCTCGCGTCCTCGGTGGACACGGTTGCGTCAATCAGATACTTGGAGATTTTGTCCAACGTCACGTAGGTGCGGCGGCCCTCGTTGAACAACTCGGTGAGTAGCACCCCGTTGCGGTCATATATCTTGGTGGTCTCGAAGTTGAGGCCGCCGATAGTCATATTGTTCACGCTGGGCAAGTCGCGGGCGTAGACGAAGAAGCCGCCCACCAGCCCACCCGCGACCGCGCCAAAGGTGATGAAGAAGAGCAGGGCGAAGGTGATGAACAGGCGCAACCCCAGTCCGCCGCCACCCTTGACGTTGCCGTTACGTTGGCGCATCATGAACATCGGATAACGTTTAGTCGCGGCGGCGTTGCGGGCGATAATCCGCCCATAGCTGGGGCGATGCGGGCGCAGCGTGCCGTTACGTGGGGTAGTCGCCCGCTGCTCCATCGCCATGCGCGTATGCAGCGGCAAGGCCCTTGCCCCGTGCTTCACCCCGGTGTGTGAGCGGGGATAGTGGCGGGGGCGGGTGGGCGTACTCCCCTCCCACCGTGCGAGGCTGGGGGTGGGCAAACTTCCCTCCCACTGCGCGGGGCTGGAGGCATCACTTCCCTCCCACCGGGAGGGGCTGGGGGTGGGCGTAGGGTCACTGCCAGCCACATCTTGCCCACTTTCGAGGTTGGGCATAACGTAATCAGTGGTGGCCGACGGGTCGGCGTGGCCGTTGCCGTCCGTGCTGCTGGGCGCAATATACTCGGTCGTGGCCGCAAGCTCGGCGTGGCCGTTGCCGCTAACCGTCGGTTGCTCGTCCGTCGCCACGTGCCCATTGCCGTCGCCACTGCTGGGCGCAACATACTCGATCGTGGCCGAAAGGTCGGTATGACCGTTGCCACTGACCGTCGGTTGCTCGTCCGTCGCCGCGTGCCCGTTGCCGTCCGCACTGGTGGGCGCAACATACTCGGTCGCGGCAGAATGCTCGGCGTGGCCGTTGCCGCTAACCGTCGGCTGCGGCTCGACCGCAATCTGCCCGTCGGCGCGAGGGATGACCGCCGTGTTCGCCCGTGTAGCCCGCGCATTCTTGCGCTTGCTGCCGTTGGTGACCGCAACTGGGGCGGCCTCCGGCTCAGTGGGGAGGGCGGTAGTGTTCGCCCGCGTGGGGGGTGAACTCTTGCGCTTGCCGAGGCGCGGGGGCGCGGCCTCGAGCGGCGGGGTAGTCGCGGGCACATCAAGCTCAAGCGCGGGCGGCGCGGCAACCTCTGGCGCGGGGGCGGGGGTTCGTTTGTGGCTACCTCTGGGCAAATCGTACTCCTGTATCTCAATCACACAAAACTGGCGCGATGCACCTCGCCGCGCCATTCATATAACGCAAATTGACCTCCCTTTATTATAACAATTGATGAGCAGTGGGGTCAAGGTCTGGCACAATCCTTTAGCAGGTAGGGGCGGGTTGCACTCGCCCTGCGTGTAAGTCAGCCAATTGACAGCCTCGCGATAATTGTGTATAATTTCACAAAGATGTGATGGATTATTGGCAATCATAAGCTAACATATTAGACAAAGGAGCAAACAGATGGCAACTCAATTGGCGACCAAACCGATACCGACGATTAAGGAGACCCCCCTACGCGGCAGCCAGAAGCAGTTTGTGCAAGACCGCTGGGGGCTATGGCGACGCTTCAGCCGCGAGCAGCGCGACATTGTGAAGTTGCACTTCCTCATCTTCCCGATGGTGCTGGTGAACACCCCGGAGATGGTGCAACAGGTGCTGGTGGACAAGGCCGAGGACTTCGACAAGCTGGAGCAGTTCCCCGTGATTCGGCTGGCGGTGGGCGAAGGGGTGTTCAGCGCGTTCAGCCGCACCGGGGCGCACCGCCGCCAGCGCAAGATGGTGCAGCCCGCCTTCCAGCCCCGCCGCATCGCCGCCTACGCCGAGACGATGGTGGGCTACGCGCGACGCATCGCGGGCGAGTGGCAGGATGGGCAGACCGTTGACGTGCAGACTGAGATGATGCGTATCACGCTGGGGGTAGTGGGCAAGACTTTGTTCAACCAAGATGTGCTGGGTGAGGCGGAGGAGATTGGCGCAATCATCGCGCAGGCTTTCGACTACTTCGCCGAGGAGATTAGTCGCCCCTTGCCCGTGCCCATGTGGCTGCCCACCCCGCACAACCGCAAGATACGCAAGGCGGTGGGGCGGTTGGACCGCACCATCTACAGTATCATCAACGCGCGTCGTCAGCAGCCGGAGGATACCGGCGACCTGCTTTCCATATTGCTGGCCGCCAAGCACGAGGATGGCAGCCCGCTGACCGATACCGAGGTGCGCGATGAGGCGATGACCCTATTCCTCGCCGGTCACGAGACCACCGCTGTGGGCCTAAGCTGGGCCTGGTATCTGCTCACCAGCAACCCCGCCACTTACCAGAAGCTGCGCGACGAGGTGGACAGGGTGCTGGATGGGCGTATCCCCACCTATGAGGATTTGCCCAACCTGCCCTACTCCCAGCAGGTGTTCAAGGAGACCCTGCGCCTGTACCCCCCCGCCGACTCGCTGGCCCGCACCGCCTTGCGCGATGTGCAAATCGGCGATTATCTCATCCCCAAGAACACCACCGTGATTGTCAGCCCCAATGTGATGCAGCACCGCGCCGACTACTTCCCTGACCCGGAGCGGTTCGACCCCGAACGCTTCAGCGTGGAGCAGGAGAAGAAGATACACCGCTACGCCTACTTCCCTTTCGGCGGTGGCCCCCGCGTGTGCATCGGCAACCACTTTGCGATGATGGAGGCGCAACTGATACTCGTCACCCTCGTGCAGATGCTCACCTTCGAGCTAAAGCAGGCGCGAGTAGTGCCAGAGGCGGTGTTCACCACCCGGCCCAAGGGGGGCATCAAGATGCAGGTGCATTGCCGGAGGTAGCATTGCGGGAAAATCGGGCCAATTTGGTGTCGAATCCTGCCCCCGCCGTTCGTCTATGTGATGAAGGGACAGAGCGGCTGCCCTTCACGAAGCGGTAAAGCAAGCGAACGCGAAAGGATAAGGCAATGCCAAAGTATATGGTGCTGCTAGGCGGCGGCGAGGAGCAATGGTCGAAGTTCACCCCAGAGCAGAACGAGCAGATGCTGCAACAGTATTATGCGTGGGCGGGGCGGCTAGCGGCCCAGCCATGGCTGCGCGGGGGCGACCAGTTGCAGCCGGGCGGACGGATGCTACGTGGTAATAGCGGTGGAACAGTCACGGATGGCCCTTACACCGAGACCAAGGACGTCATCAGCGGCTACGTGGTGTTGGAAGCCCCCGACTACGATGCGGCGGTGGCGATGAGCAAGGACATCCCCGCCCTGCAACACGGCGGCTACGTCATCGTCCGCCAAATCATTGATATGCAGCCCGATGCCCAGCTTGCTGCCCAGTGGGACGAAGCGGCCAAGCGGTAAGCCCCGCTGGTGGGACAATCCGCAAGGGCGCACATACGTGCGCCTCATTCGATTTACCCTATTGCTTTGACAAACTGGTATAATGAGAGGAGCAAATCATGAGTCAATTCATGTTGTTGCTACGCGGCGGCGACGAGGCCTTCGCCAGCTTCACCCCGGAGCAGGCCCAGCAAGCGATGCAACGTTATTACGATTGGGTCGCCCAGCTACGCGGCGAGGGATGCTACGTGGGGGGCGAGGAGCTAAAGGGCGATGGCCGCGTGGTGCGCGTGCGCGAGGGGCAGAAGATGGTGGATGGTCCTTACGCCGAAACCAAAGAGAGCGTGGGCGGCTACTTCCTCATCACCGCCGCCGACCTCGATGCCGCTGCTGAGGTTGCTAAGGGCTGCCCGGTGTTGGGTCACGGCGGGGTAGTCGAAGTGCGCGAGATTAACGCCTAGCGAGGCCAACAGATGAGCGAACCGCCCGCGGGCAGCGATGCCCAAGTATCTGCCGTCGTTGACCACCTGTTCCGCCACCAAGCGGGGCAGGTGGTCGCCACGCTGACCCGCATCTTCGGCTTCCAGCACCTCGAACTGGCCGAGGATGTGGTGCAGGATACCTTGATTAAGGCGTTGCGCCACTGGGCCTATCATGGTATCCCCGATAATCCGGGGGGCTGGCTGATGCGCGTTGCCAAGAATGAGGCCCTCGACATCCTGCGCCGCGACCGCCGCCTGCGCGACAAGGGTGAGCAGATTGCCCAACTGCCGGAGTATCAGCCCGCCGCCCCCGCCGAGGCCGAACTGCTGGACCACGAACTGTATGATGACCAGCTACGCATGATGTTCACCTGCTGCCACCCCGCTTTGTCCCCCGAAGCCAGAGTAGCCTTGACCCTGAAGACGCTGGGCGGGTTCGGGGTGAGCGAGATTGCCCGTGCCTTCCTCCAGACTGAGCCGACCATTGCCCAGCGGCTAGTACGGGCGAAGCGCACTATCCGCACCATGAACCTGCCATTTGCCGTGCCGGAGGCGGCAGACCTGCCTGTCCGCCTCGATTCGGTGCTAGAGGTGTTGTACCTGCTGTTCAACGAGGGCTATAGTGCCCACCTCGGTGAGGATTTGGTGCGTCACGACCTCTGCGCCGAGGCGATTAGGCTGACCTCGCTACTGGCGCATCACCGCGCCGGGGATTTGCCCAAGGTCCACGCCCTGCTGGCCTTGATGCTGCTGCAAGCGGCGCGGTTGGATACGCGCACCGATGCGGACGGCAACTTGCTGCTGCTGGAGGAGCAAGACCGCCGCCGCTGGAATGGGCAGATGATTGCCCTCGGCCTGCGCGAACTGGCCCGCGCCGCGCAAGGGGAGCAAATGAGCGAGTATCACATCGAAGCGGGCATCGCCGCCACCCACGCGGTGGCCCCC
>JBBSEE010000218.1:0-5526 GCA_038239995.1 Chloroflexia bacterium
CTGAGCAAGACTTACAGCCTCGCAGGGGCACGCATCGGCATGGCGGTGGGCAACGCGCGGGTGGTAGAGGCACTGGGGCGGGTAAAGAGCAACATTGACAGCGGAGTGTTCACCGCAGTGCAGCGCACCGCCATCAAAGCCCTGAATGGCGACCAAAGCTGGATACCGGAGCGCAACCGCATCTATCAACGCCGCCGCGACATCCTCACCGCCTCGCTGCAACGCCTCGGCCTACCCTGCCGCATCCCTCAAGCCAGCCTGTACATCTGGGGCAAGGTGCCGCACGGCTACACCTCGATGGACTTCGCCTTCCAGATGGTGGATGCAGTGGGCATCTTCGTCACCCCCGGCAGCGGCTTCGGCAAGTACGGCGAGGGCTACTTCCGAATGTCGCTCACCGTCCCCGACGCGCGAGTGGACGAGGCGGTAGAACGACTGTCCAATTTTAGATTTTAGGCTAAAATCCAATCGCCCGCAGCAGGGCGAACGCGCCCAGCCCCGCCACGATGGTCAGGGCGATGTTGCGGCTGAAGTAGGCGACCACCACCCCGAATATCCCCGCCCATAGCAGGGTACCGCTCTGCCAATTGCTGCCATTGAGCAGCAGTGAGGGCAGAATCAGGGCGGCGAACACTGAGGGCGGTACGTAGCGCAGCACGCGCTCCAGCGCGGGGCTGGGGGGGTTACGCATCGCCAGCAGCGGCAGGGCGCGGGCGGCGTAGGTGACGAGGAACATCCCGCCGATAGTCAGCCATACGTTCATCGCTTACCCTCCATCCATGCGCCCACCACGCTGCCGCCAATCGCCCCCACCATGATGTACCATGTGCCGGGCAACAGCAGCTTGGTCGCCAACGCCAGCACCCCCGCCACCACCGCCGCCGCCCACTGTGGACGCGAGCGCAGATAGGGCAGCAGCAGCACCGTGAAGCTGAGGGGGAAGACTAGCTGCAAGCCCTCGGCCACCACGTCGGGGACGATGCGACCGACCAGCAACCCCACTACCGTGCTGGTCTGCCAAATCACGTACAAGCTGAGGTTTGCCCCCAATAGCAGGGCGGGGCCAGCTTCCCCCGATGTAACCCGCCGCACCGACACTGCATACGATTCGTCCGTAATCCCGAACGCCAGCCCTGCCCGTTGTATCGCGGGCAAGTGGCGCAGGCGGGGGGCGAGGGTGGCACTGAGCAATAGGTGGCGCAGGTTTATCACCAACGTGGTCAGCACAATCGAAACCCCATCCACCCCGGCGGCGAATAGGCCAGCAGCGGTTAGCTGCGACGCGCCTGCGAACACAATCAGCGACATCGCTAGGGTCTGGAAAGCATCCAGCCCCGCCCGCTGCGCCGCCAGCGCGTAGGCAATCCCGAACGGTGATGCACTCAACCACAGCGGCATCGTATCCACGAACCCGCGCCAGAACTCGGCCCGCAGTGATGCGGCGGCTGGGGTGGGGGCGACTACCTCTTGGGTTTCAATCTCCACTATCGCTCATCCTCCTTTGGCAAGGCCAATCTCGGTTCCGCTGCTAGACTATACCATATCGGGGCGGGATATGCAACCATCTAATGGCAGATTGAGGGTTACATGAGGTGAGTCGGTTGTGCTGCGGGGCGAATGATGATATAATCAGTATATTAGCAAAGGTAGAGATGTGGCGGCCAGAGCCGCCTTCTTGCAACAAGGGAGCAGAAGCAATGGCGGAAGCAAAGACAGTAGTGCCAGTCAAGAGAGGCGGCTCGTCAATCATCGTCGCGCCCCGTCGGGTACATGGTAGCTTGCAGGCAGTGGATTTGCAGAACAACACTTGTCGTATCTACACCGACAAGCGGCACTTCGTGTCTTGCAGCTTCGACGATAGCTTGAAGCAAGAGTTGCGTGATGCGCTGGGTTTCATCGTGGATGTCTCCGGGATGGCAATCGTGAAGAAGGGCAAGCGCGACAGTGAGGAGATTAAAGGGTTCGTGATTGAACGCATCGAGGATGAGGAGCTTGACTTCGAGGCGTTGGGGCTTAAAAAAGCGACCATCCAAGACCTACTAAACTCAGACATAGTGGGGATGTGGAAAGACCGCACCGACCTAGATGATGACTTTGTGCGTCGGCTGCGTGAGTGAGCAATCAGAAAGAAGGGGCAGGTTATGGCAAATATCGTTGTGGATACCAATATTATGATAAGGGTAATCAAGGGCGACGAAAGAACCATCAAATGGCTTAATTCGGTACAAGGTAAGCCCGTATTCCCCTGTTTTATCATCATGGAGCTAATTGCTGGTTGCAATAGCAAAGAAGATAGGATCAAGCTACAAAGACAGGTGATAGAGTGGTACAGTATATATTGGCCGGACGCTGCACTCCTCAAGAAGGCTTACGACTTGGTGAAGGATAATCAGGGTCGCGCCCGCCGATTGAAGGTCGTTGACGCACTTATTGCGGCTTGTGCAATGACGTTGCACGCTAAGTTGTACACTGATGACAACGATTTCATTGACATACCCGGTTTGAAGAAGTACAGCCCAGAGCTTCTGCCTTAGCATTCTCATGAGGAGGTTATATGCCCGATGTTACCGCCCCCATCGTCGCCGTGACCGTGTACACCGACCGCGCCCAAGTGACGCGGCGGGGCAACGTCAGCCTCGCCGCGGGGGTGCAGGAGCTAACCGTCAGCGGCCTGCCCACCAACATTGACAGCAACTCGCTGCGGGCCAACGGCAAGGGCACTGCCGCCGTCACCATCATGGGGGTGGAGAGCAAGGTGCGCTACTTCACCGACCCGCCCCGCCAAGACGTGCGCGAACTAGAGGAGCAGCTCCAAAGTTTGCAGGATGAGGCCACCGAACTTGCCGACCTCGGCGCGGTGCTGGACAAGCGGCTGGAAGTGGTCTCCCAGATGGGCGACGAGGCGGCCAAGCGTTACCCCCGCAGCCTCGCGCAAGGTAAGGTGCTAATCGAAGCCGCCCAGCAGGTGCTGGATTTCCTCAGTACCCAGCTACAGCAGGTCAAGCAGGACAAGCTGAAGCTAGAGCAGCAGCGGCGCGAGAACCAGAAGCAGCAGCAAGTGGTGCAGCAGCAACTCAACCAGCTACGCTCCCCCCAGCAGCGGCAGGACAACTTTGTCAGCGTGCCGGTAGAGGTGGCAAACGCAGGCGATTTCGCGCTGGAGCTAACCTATGTGGTGTACGGCGCAAGCTGGACCCCGCTATACGACTTGCGTATCACCAGCCAAGCCCCCGCCGCCCCCAATCAGCCCCCCACCACCGATGGCAAGCTCACCCTCGGCTACCTTGCCAGCCTCAGCCAAAGCACAGGCGAGAATTGGGCGGGGGTCAACCTCACCCTCTCCACCGCCCAGCCCAGCATGGGTACACTGCCGCCTAAGCTGGAGCCTATCTACCTCGACATTTACAGCCCACCGATCATGCGCCCGATGATGGCCGCCGCCGCTGCCCCCGCCCCCCTGGCCCGCGCCCGCAAGCAAGCCTTTGCCGCCGATGATGAAGCGGGATACGCCGATATGATGCCCGCAGAGCCGATGCAGGAGGCGCAGCAGCAACAGGCCGAGGTGAACACATCGGGCGCGTCCGTCACCTTCGGCTTGCCCCGCCCCATGGATGTGCCGTCCGATGGCCAGCCCCATCGCACCATGATTACCTCGCAGGACTACAACTGTCGGCTCGATTATTCCAGCGTGCCACGCCGCGCCGCACGGGGCTACTTGCGGGCTACGATTACCAACCACAGCCCCCTCACCCTGCTGCCCGGCGCGGCCAACATCTTCCGTGACGGCGAGTATATTGGCAACACCAACCTCGAAAGTGTCGCCCCGCAGCAAGAGTTCAAGCTGTTCCTCGGCCCCGACGAGCAGGTACGTACCGAGCGCGAATTGACGGGCCGCGAGGTGGACAAGACCTTCATCGGCAACACGCGGCGCAACTCCTACGCCTATGTTATCAAGCTGGAGAACCTCAAGTCCTATCCGGTGCGCCTCACCGTACAGGACCAGATTCCGGTCAGTCGCAGCGAACAAATCAAGGTCAAGCTGAACAACGTTGACCCCCGCCCTGTGGAGGTGGACAATCTGGGCATCATCCGCTGGGAGCTAACCCTACCCCCCAGCAGCAAGATGCAATTGCGCTACGATTACACTGTGGAGTCGCCGCGCGACCAGCGGGTGACGGGGCTAGACTGATGCGGCTAGTCATCCAACGGGTTACTAAGGCCTCAGTCACGGTCGAGGGCAAGGTGGTGGGGCGCATCGGGGCGGGGCTAGCGGTGCTGGTGGGGGTGGGCAACAATGACAGCGCGGCGGTGGTGCAAGCGATGGCCGCCAAGCTGGTCAACCTCCGCATCTTCGCCGATGCCGCGGGCAAAACTAATCTGTCCGCCCGCGATGTGGGGGCCGAGGTGCTAGTCGTCTCCCAATTCACCCTCTACGCCGACACCCGCAAAGGCCGTCGCCCCAGCTTCATTGAGGCCGCCCCGCCCCTCGTCGCCGCGCCCCTCGTCGAACAGTTCGCCGAAGCCATCAGCGGACACGGGCTGCGCGTCGCGACCGGCCAGTTCCAAACCGAGATGCTGGTGGAGATACACAACGATGGGCCTTTTACTATCGTGATGAGCGATGAGTTAGAAGTTTTGAGTTTGAGTTGGTTGGGAGTTACGCAGTTGCGGGTGGATTTGTACCTGATGACGTAGGGGCGAATCGCATACGCCCTGCTCAACTGCGTAACTCCTATCAGTAATGAGTGATATGAACGAGACAAGCGAGCTAAGTTGGCAGGCGGGGGTGAAGCATACGGTGGGGCGCACCTTGCTGGTCGCTCTCAGCGTGGCGGTGGTGTTGGCCTTGCTCTGGTTCGCAATTGCCCCCCTCGTCGCGGTGGTGCTGACCACTATCTACGCCCTCTACGTGCTGCTGCCCTATCTGTTGCCGGTGCGCTATCGCTTGAACGCGGCAGGGGTGCGCTGGGGGCAGGGGCTGGATACCCACTTCCGACCGTGGGATGCCTTCAAGGTCTATCGCCTGCAAGTGGGCGGTATCGAACTGAGCGCGTTCAGTCGCAAGGATGGCCCCGTCCCCACCCTGAACAACTTTCGCGCCGTATTCCTCCCCTATGGCGACCTCTCCCCCACCGACCTGCAAGCCGCGGTCGCCGCGCATTTGCCTCAAGACAGATTAAAGACTAAAGATTAAAGATTAAAGAAGAAGGTGGGAGGCTCTTTCACGGTTAAGCTCACACCTACCGATGTGCCAAATCAGCTTTATCTTTAATTAGGAGCAGTTGGACAGGGCGTATGCGATTCGCCCCTACGTCAACTGGCATAAATCCACCCGCAACTGCGTAAGTCCTATTTAATCTTTAATCTTTACACTATCTTTGCACCAACGCTTATTCCGAACTAGCGAGGATGACGTAGGGGCGATGAGCCTCCGCCCGGCTGACTGATTACTATGCTCATCGTAAGCAATCATACCTATCCACATAGTTACGATGCACGTTGATGGGGGGAACGGGACGGAGGCTC
>JBBSEE010000219.1:0-5514 GCA_038239995.1 Chloroflexia bacterium
GGGGGGGGGGGGGGGGGCCCCCGAGCAGGGGCAGCACCACTTGCCCACCATGCGTGTGGCCGCAGAGCATCAGGTCGGGCGGGGACTGCATTCGGATAGCGCGGGCGGCGAAGTCGGGGTTGTGGGCCAGCAATATCTTCACCTCATCGGCGGGCAATCCGTGCATTGCGGCTTGCAAGTTGGCAGTGTGCGAACGGATGTCGTCCACCCCCGCCACCCAAATACGCGACCCGCCCTGCGCGATTGCCACGTTGCGGTTACGTAGCACAGTCGCCCCGCTACGCTCAAGCTCAGGGTGGACGAGGCGGTCACGGCCCAGAAAGTCGTGGTTGCCGAGGATGGCGTATACCCCCAGCCGCGCCCGCAACTCGCCCAGCATAGTAGGGAAGACCAGCCCGCCGTGCTTGGAGACGTAATCGCCGAGCAGGAAGATGATGTCGGGTTGGGCGAGGTTCGCCATGTCCACCACTTGGTCGAGGTGCCTCCCCTTGATGCGCCAGTTGAAGTGGGTGTCGCCGAAGCAGACCACCCGCAAGCCGTCGAAGGCAGCGGGCAGGAGGGGCAGGTAGATGTCGGTGTGGGTAAGCTGGAAGCGGAAGGGGGCGACGAAGAAGCTGTAGCCTAGCGTACCGAAACTGAGCAGCATCCGCCCCGCGGTGCGCTCCAGCTTGCGCTTCAGGGTATAGTTGCTAATCACTGTACCCCACCCCCTGCCCGCCCATCACAAGGGAGAAGCACAGATTAGACAATCCCCACCAGCCGCAGAGCTTCGCGTTGGGCGGTGAACAGTTCGGCCAGCCCCTTGTCGGCGAGGGCGAGTAGCTCATCGAGAGTGGCGCGGCTGAAGGGCTGACCCTCAGCGGTGCCTTGCACCTCTACGTACTTGCCGTCGCCAGTCTGAACAATATTGCAATCCACCTCCGCCCGCGAGTCTTCGAGGTAGGCGAGGTCGAGGCGGGGGTCGCCATCCACGATGCCCACGCTAATCGCGGCAATCGCCTGCTTCAGCACTCGCTTGCTGCCAATCAGGTGCTGCTGCTTGAGGCGATGTACCGCGAGGGCAAGGGCGACATAGCCGCCGGTAATCGCTGCGGTGCGTGTCCCCCCATCCGCCTGTATCACATCGCAGTCAATCGTGAGGGTGCGTTCGCCCAATGCGCCGAGGTCGGCGATGCCGCGCAGGCTACGGCCAATCAGCCGCTGTATCTCCTGCGTGCGCCCGCTCAGTTTGCCAGTGGCCGCCTCGCGCTTGTTCCGCCCCGGCGTGCTGCTGGGCAGCATACTGTACTCCGCAGTAATCCAACCACCTTTGCCCACCCGATGCGGCGGCACCTCCTCCTCGACCGATACCGCGCATATCACCCGCGTCTGCCCGAACTCGATAAGCACGCTGGCGGCGGGGAACTGCTGGTAATCGGTGGTAATACGCACCAAGCGCATCTCCTCGTTGGTCCGTCCGTCGGGGCGGCTATGTTTCGGCACTGTTCTGCTCCTTGTCTTGCCCCTCGACGGCGGTGCGGAGTTCGGCCAGCCGCTTCTGGATGCGGGCCTCGATGCCGCGGTCGGTGGGTTGGTAGTAGCGACGGCCCTTCAGCGCGGTGGGTAGCCCCGCTTGGTAGATGTAGCCGCCCTCGTAATCGTGGGCGTACTTGTAGCCCGCACCATAGCCGAGGTTCTTCATCAGCGGGGTGGGGGCGTTGCGAAGGTGGAGCGGCACCGGGTCGGTGCGGGTGCGATGTACATCCTCTTTGACCGCCTTGTAGCCCATGTACAGGGCGTTGCTCTTGGGGGCGACGCTGCAATAGACGACCGCTTGAGCGAGCGCAAGTTCCCCCTCCGGCAGGCCGATGAAATGCACCGCCTGCTGCGCCGCCATGCACACTACCAGCGCGTTGGGGTCGGCCATGCCAATATCCTCGCTGGCGAAGCGCACCACGCGGCGGATGATGTAGAGAGGGTCTTCGCCCGCCTCCAGCATCCGCCCCAGCCAGTACAACGCGCCGTCGGGGTCGCTGCCGCGCATCGTCTTGTGCAACGCGCTGATGATGTCGTAGTGCTGGTCGCCGCCCTTGTCGTAGAGCAGGGCGCGACGCTGCATCGCGTCCTCGATGGCGGGGACGGTAAGCAGCTTCTGGCCCGCATCGTCGGGGGCGGTCGCGTCGGCGGCTAGTTCCAGCGCGTTCAGGGCACTGCGGGCATCGCCATTCGCCAGCATCACCAGCGCGGTCAACGCCTCTGGCTCGATCACTACCTGCTGCCCACCCAACCCGCGCTTCACGTCGTTCAGGGCCTTGACCAGCATCGCACGTATCTCCTCATCGCTGAGGGCGCGGAGGGTGTAGACGCGGCTGCGCGACAGCAATGCGCTGTTCACCTCGAAGCTGGGGTTCTCAGTGGTCGCCCCAATCATGGTGATAGTGCCGTCCTCGACATAGGGGAGGATTACGTCCTGCTGCGCCTTGTTGAAGCGGTGGATTTCGTCAATGAACAGGATAGTGCGCTGGCCGGTTTGCAGGCGCAGGTCTTGGGCCTGCTCGATGACGCGGCGCAGGTCGTTCACCCCCGCCGCTACCGCGCTGACCTGCACGAACCGCCCGCCAGTGGAGGTGGAGAGCAGCCGCGCGAGGGTGGTCTTGCCGCTGCCGGGTGGCCCCCACAGTATCAGCGAACTGAGCTTACCCGCCTCCACCGCCTTGCGAAGCGTCCGCCCCGGCCCAATCACCTGCTCCTGCCCCAGAAACTCGTCGAGGCTGCGGGGGCGCATCCGCGCCGCCAGCGGTACGTAGGCATCCGCGTGCGCCGCCTGCTCCTCGTCCGCCCCATCAAGGCCGAGCATCCCGACCTGCCGCCCCACCCGCTTCTGCTTGTCTTTGCTGCTTGCCATAACCCTATTGTACTTTACCAGCCGCATCGCTTGCAACCCTATGTTATAATTACGGAAGACTTATCATTGCGGTGAGGGACATATGCAATCTGAACCGGACAAGCCCATGCGCTACTCAATGGTCATCGAATGGTCGGTAGCTGATAATGCTTACCTCGTCACCATCCCAGAGCTAGGCACATATCACACACATGGCAAGACCTACGCACAAGCGGCGCAAATGGGGCAGGATTTGCTGGAGACGCTGGTTGATGATGCCCGCCTACGGGGCAAGCCACTACCTGAGCCACAGTTCTTCTCTTACGCACGGTGGGGTGAAGATGAAGCATTGACCGTAGAACCGCTAGCCGAGCCAGCCCGACGATGAGGTGAACAACATGAGCCGTATCCTTGTGGTAGATGATGACCCAGAGATTGTCCGCCTGCTACGGCGGGGGTTGGTATATGAGGGTTACGAGGTGGACACCGCCGCGGACGGGCCACAGGCGTTGGCCGCCGCCCGCGACAATCCCCCCGATTTGGTCATCCTCGATGTGATGATGCCGGGGATGGACGGGGTGGAAGTGACCCGCCGCCTGCGCCAAGCCAACAGCGTGCCTATCTTGCTGCTCACCGCCAAGAGCGCGGTGCAGGACAAAGTGGCGGGGCTGGATTCGGGGGCGGACGACTATCTGGTCAAGCCGTTCGACTTCAACGAGCTAGTCGCCCGCGTCCGCGCTTTGCTGCGTCGTCGCACCGAGCCGGGCGGCGATGTGCTGAACTTCTCCAACCTAACTATGGACGTGGCCGCCCACGAGGTGCGCTGGGGCGAACAGCTAATCGAACTGTCCAGCAAGGAGTTCGACCTACTGGAACTGTTCCTCCGCCATCCCCGCCAAGTGCTGACCCGCGAGACGCTGTACGACCGCATCTGGGGCTACGACTTTGGCGGCGAGAGCAACATCCTCGACGTGTACATCCGCTATCTCCGCGCCAAACTAGAGCCTTTCGATGCCGCCCGCCTGATACAGACGGTGCGGGGGGTCGGCTATGTGCTGAAAGATACCCCCTGAAACGCCTCGCCTCGCGCTTGACAACCCCCTTACCCTGTGCTAACATCCTCTCCATCAACTCGCGCACGGTGCGCGTCCACCCCTATCTCCGCTTGCCCTACCCATCCCCCTTGCGTAGGGCGGTAGTTGTACCTAATAGGTGAGCAGGGGCAACAGTCGGCGGCTGTTATTAGAGAAGAAGAGAGGAACTAAATAGATGTTTCATGCTCAATGGCGACGCTACCTGAGCGGCTTCGCGCTGCTGGTGGCGATGTGCAGCTTCACCCTGCTCGGCTCCCTCGCCCAAGCAGGCCCAGTTACTCAACCTAACCCCAGTCTCGCCCCCAACGCGGTCTGCCCCACCCCCCCACCGCGCACTGGCGGTGCGGGCAATCGTGGCCTCATCCAGCCCGACCATGCCGCTGCCCAACGTCCTGCCGACTTCCCCGCGTGGGAACTCTTCGGCACCCTGCCCGGCCCACGCGGTCGCTTCGCTACCGCTTATTGGCCTGCCAATGGTCATATCTTCGTGTTCGGCGGACGCAACGCGGATACGGTCAACGATTTCTCTACTTACCTCACCACCATCCTTGAAGGCGACCCCAATACTGGCACATGGTCGCAGAAGACCGCCACCTTCCCCAGCCAGAACACCTCGAACATGGAAGCAGCGGTGCTGACCCCCACCAGCGGCATCCCCGCCATCTACGTCCTCGGCGCGGTCGGCCCTTCCAGTGGCGTGACCAACACCATGTACGTGTACAACCCCACCGCCGACAGCTTGACCAGCATCGCGGGCGATACGTGGCCGGTGGATACTGGTCCGCCCCCCGGCAACGGCGGTAGGGTGCCGGGCGGCAGCGCAGTCATCAACAACAAGTGGTACGTGTTCGGCGGCATCCGTCCCGCCTTCACTGGCGGCTACGATGAGACTTGGGTCTACGACCCCACCGCCCCCGCGGGCAGCCGCTGGAGCAACCTGCCCCTCGCCCATCTGCAGATACCGCGTGGCTACATCGCCGCGGCTACCCTCGACGGCAAGATATACGCGGCAGGTGGCGGCCAGCTTAATCTGGCGAACACCTCGCTGACCAACGAGAGCATCGTGGAGCGGCTCGACCCCAGCGTGGGCAGCCCCACTTGGACACGAGTGGCCGACCTACCCATCGGACGCTCGATTGCCCGCGCGTGGGCGTGGAATACTGGCAGCGGCTTCCCCAATGCTGGTAAGCTGATTGTGGGGGGCGGCTTCTGGCCCAACGGCTCCAACACCGCCTACCTCTACGACCCCGGCACCAACAGTTGGAGCAACTTCGCCAACCTGCGGAGCGTTCGGCTGAACTTCGGGGCGGCGCAGGCGAATGGGGTGTTCTACGCGCTGGGTGGCTACAACGCGGGTGGCACCAGCTATCGCACCGACAACGAACGCTACCCCAGCCAGAGCCAGCCCCCCACCCCCACCCCCACCTTCACCCCCGGCCCCAACGGAGCGTGGCAGATTACTGCCCCCCTGTTCATCCCCCGCTTCCGGGTGGGCAGCGCGGCGGTGGGCAACAACGTGTACATCATCGGCGGACTGGCGGGCAACTGCTACGACAC
>JBBSEE010000220.1:0-5513 GCA_038239995.1 Chloroflexia bacterium
GCGCCGCAAGCGCAAGCCGAACCTGCTCCCATCCCCCCCGCGCCGCAGCCGTACACTGGTGCAGCGCAACCGGGCTACAGCGGCAACCCCGACCTCGGCAGCATGGGGCATAATGGCGGCAACAGCCACACCATGTATCAAGCGCACGAGGGGGCCGCGATGATGCGCCGCAACCCGTGGGCGGGGGTGCTGGTCGGCCTGCTGTTGGTGGTCGCCTTCCCGATGATGTTCGGGCTGGTCTTCCACCTGTTCGGCTGGGGCATTGGCTTCGGCTTCCACTCCCTCGGCTGGGTGTTGGGTCGCCTCATCCCCCTTGCCATCCTCGCCTTCATCGTCCTCGCACTGGTGCGGAATGGCCGCCGCCATCATCGTTAGACGGCAGTAATGAGTGATGAGAAAGTGTCTGAATAGTAGGTTTTCTGTGCGTAGGGGCGGGTTGCACTCGCCCTTTTCAGACACTTTCTGAGTGATGAGTTGACCTGCTTTCGCCGCCCCCTCCCATTAGCGGGAGGGGGTTTTTGCTGTTTACAAACGAAAGGTAGAGGAAACTAGCGGGGGTTTGGGGGGTTGACCCCCAACTGGTGAAGGGCGGCTCCGCCCATCGTAAGCCACCTCTTGGCCCCGCATAATACCAATTCGTTGCGCCGATAGGGTATTTACGTAGGGGCGGGCCGCGCTCGACCTGCTGACAAATGGCTAGGCCCATCATATGCAATCATCCCTGTCCGCGTAGTCACGATGCAGATTGCTGCGGAGGAACTGGGCGGATGCGATTCGCCCCTACGTCGGGATTGATTGTTGCGATGGGCGATAATGGGGGCAAGCGGGCGAGTGCAACCCGCCCCTACGTCGAGATTGATTGTTACGATGGGCGATGATGCGCTTCAGCAGGGCGGATGCGATTCGCCCCTACATCATTGTGGCTTCCTTGCGATGGACCTAATCCGTTTATCCGTTTTTTCAATCCGTTGGCTGCTGGTCCTTTGTTTTAAGTGCAAGGATAGTGTTCCGTTTTCTCCGCTGCTCCGCTGAACCTAATCCGCTGGCCGCTTTCCATTTGTGATATAATACACAGGCGCGAAGGAGGGGTGGCGGCATCTTGACGGCGGCACGCACAAGAAGATGGCTGGGGCTGGCTCTGCTGGTGTACGGCAGTGTCGGTATCGTGGTGATGCTGCGGCTGCTGCCGATTGCGGCGCAGGCGGTCAGCCTCTGGTTCGGCGCGAACCCCGATGCGGTCCGCCCCGCCATCCCCCTGCTCGGCCCGCTCGAAGCCCACTACGACCCCCGCCCATGGCTAGCGTGGCTGGCGTGGCTAATCGGGATGCACCTGTTCATCTGGTCGCCCCTGCCCCACATCGCCGAGGCTATCGAACCCACCGTCCCTATCACTCCTCCTAACTCAAACCTCAAACCTCAAACCTCAAACCTGCTCGTCGCTGCCCTGCTCATCCTCGCCCTCATCGGGTTGGGAGCGTATGCGCGGCTGAACCTGCTCGTGCCACAGGAGCGGGGGCTAATCGAGTACCCCTACGACGATGAGGGGGTCTACGCCGAGGCCTCGCAGCTTACCCTGCAAGGGATATTGCCCTACCGCGACTACTTCTTCGCCCATCCTCCGGTCGCCGCGCTGGTCTACATCCCCGCCTTCGCCTATCACTTCACCGCTTGGGGCAGCCCCACTAGCTTTATGCTCGGTCGCTATCTCAGCGTTGGCTACAGCTTGCTCACTGCTCTGGCTCTGTTTCTGCTGGGGCGCAAATCGGCGCGGAGCGTGGGGGCAACCGAGGCCAACGCGCTGGCGGTGGGCGGGCTGGCTGCCTTGCTGTGGGCGATTGACGGACAAGTGGTGGAGATTAACCGCAAGGTGATGCTGGACCAACCGATGGTGCTGTTCAGCAGTCTCGCCCTGCTATGCTACCTCTACGCCCTGCCCCATGAAGATGTGCCGCCTCATCACTACCGCCGCTGGCTGGTCGCCGCCGGTATCTGCGCCGCCCTTGCCGCCCTGACCAAGATAGCGGGGCTGGCCGCCGTGCTGGCAATCTTCGTCCACGCCGCCTCGGTGCAGATAAAGTATTGGCAGCAACGCCGTCGCGCTCGTCTCAGCATGGAGGAGCAGGTGGGGGAGGAGGGCATGATAAATCACGCCCCTACGGCGGTGATTGATAAGGCGAATGATGACTCGCCCCTACAAATCGCCTCCAACTCAAACCTCAAACCTCAAACCTCAAACCTCATCGCATGGCTGGGCTTGGGCTTCTTTGCCACCGCGCTCATCGTGCTGCTGCCCTACCTCATCGTTGCGCCGGGGCAGATGGTGCGCGAGGTGTTCTTCTTCCAGTTGCTACGCCCCGGCGACGGCACTGCTGATGTCGCCAGCCGCCTGCCGCTGATTAGTGGGGCGATGGCGGGGGCGATTACCAGCAACCCACTCACCCTCGTGGGGGCGGCATTGGGCAGCTTGATGCTGGGCTGGGTGGCGGTGCGGAGCGGCAAGCTGGCGGGCTGGACCCCGATTATCTTGTGGAACATCTTCAGCTTCGCCCTGTTCACCTACACTCGCTCGTTCTACACCCACTACTACATCCAACTGGCCGCCCCGCTCTGCTTGCTAGGGGGGGCGGCGGCGATGTGGTTCGCCCACCGCAGCCGCAGTATGCCAGTCTTCTTCTACCCCGCGGTCGCCGCGATTATCGCTTTGCTGGTCTCGCCGCTGGGTCTGGTACAGTGGCGGGCCTTCACCACCGCGCGGCCCGACCCCATGTTCCGCGACGTGGCGAAGTACATCAACGACGCAGTGCCGCCCAACACCAGCGTGTTCACCCTCGACGACCAGTTCAACTTCCTTGCCGCCCGCCCGCCCAGCTATCTGCCCGCAACCGGCTACGTGGTGGACAGCTACGGCCACATGATTTACCTCGGCCTGCACATCGGCCAACGCAGCATCGCCGACCTGATTGGCGGGGTGCTGCATGACCCCCGTAGCGACGACCCCTACGCCACCATGTGGCAGGACGCGCCGCAGCAGGATATGCGGCAAAGGATGCAGCTATCCCCCCTAATAGTCATCCACGCAGGGGGCGAAGGGCGATTGCGGAAGGATACCCTAGAGCAACTGACCCAGATGGCGAAGGTGCAGCCTGATGCCAGCACCTCGCGCTATACCATCTATCGCAAGTGAATGCTAGTCGCGCGAGTGGCGAACTCCCCTCCCGCCGGGAGGGGTAGGGGGTGGGTGACTGGGGCTTCTCGCTCCCACCCCCCGCCCTTCCCGGCGGGAGGGGAGACTAGCCCCCCAATCCAAAATCTAAAATCTAAAATCGGAGGATGGAAGTGGACAACCCCATAGAATTGCCCGCCGCGATGGTGCGGCCCGACTATCGTGGCGGCGGCACCGTCAACCTGAGCGAGAGCGTGCTGCGTCACTTCGGGGCGGCAGCGGCAGGGATGAGCGGCCTGCGCCCCGACCTGCTACCCCCCGACCTGCTCGACGGCGCGAGCGTGGTGATTATGCTCATCGTAGATGGCTTCGGCTACCTACAATTGCGCGAACAGATGGCGATGGGCAACGCCCCCCACCTGTCGCGGCTGCTGCAAGAGCGGCCCAGCACCTTCCAGCCAATTACCACTACCGCGCCGAGCATGACCTCTTGCGCCCTCACCACCCTGAACACCGCGGCCACCCCCGCGCAGCATGGGCTGGTGGGCTGGAATCTGTACCTAGAGCAAGCTGGCACGGTGGTGGATATGCTCAAGTTCGCCCCCGCCCTTCGTCCCCAAGACGGCGAGATCGAGAGCATCAAGCCGGAGAGCTTCCTTGCCACCCCCACCATCTACCAGCGGCTGAAGTGGGCGGGCATCATGGCCCAAGTGGTCAACTTCGCCCTCTTCCGCGACACCGCCCTTACCCGCATGATGCACGCGGGGGCGGATTACTACTCCTACGTAACCCAGTCCGACCTGTGCATCCAAATCCGCCGCCTTGCCGAGGCCGCCACTGGCCCCACCTTCATCGGCGGCTATTGGGACAAGGTGGACACCATCTCCCACTTCTACGGCAGCCGCAGCGAGGAGATTGGCACGGAGATTGCCCTGCTCGATTTCATCGTGGGCCGCGAGTTGCTGGACAAGCTGCATCGCAAGGATGTCACCCTGCTGATTACCGCCGACCATGGGCAGATTACCACCCCGCCGGAGCTAATCATTACCGCCAACGAGGACCGCGAGTTGCTGCGTCTGCTGACCCAACCGCTGGGGGGGGATAGCCGCAGCGTCTACCTCTACGCCAAGCCGGGGCAGGAGGCCGCACTCCTCACCTATGTGCAGCAGAAGTATGGGGCGATTGCCACTGCCCTGACCCGCGACCAGTTCATCGCCAGCGACCTGCTGGGCGGGCCTGTTGCCGCCCAATTCCGTAGCCGCGTGGGTGATGTGGTGCTGCTGATGCACGACCATCGCCGCTTCCGCTACATCTACAACGACCAAGCCAAGCTCCCCCTCGTGGGGATGCACGGCGGCATGACCGCCGAGGAGATGTACTCTACACTGATAGCGGCGCGGCTCTAGGGATTTTAGATTTTAGATTTTAGATTTTGGAGTTACGGACTAGGCCACCAATCATGCGTGTTTACGTAGGGGCGGGGGACGCACGCCATACTTGCAGAGGGTCATGGGGGCAGCCATGTTTATATGCAACATTAACCCTCATCCTCGTCCCTAACTTGCGGCGCGGGCAGGCAAGTTGCTATAATTCAGATAGTAGAGTAGGAGCAGAGGGGCAGATGAGCGACGTAAGCAACAATGGTAGAAGTGCAGCCAAGCCGCGCGTGCTGATAGTGGGCGCGGGCTACGGGGGGCTGCGGGCGGCCTTGCGCCTTGCCGCCGAGTCACGCCATATCCCCGGCGGGCTGGACATCGTGTTGCTGGACATGAACGACTACCACCAGATTATCACCGAGCTGCACGAGGTGGCGGGGGGGCGCATCACGCTGGACGCGGTACGCCTATCGCTGCCAGAGCTATTGCGCGGCACGGGGGTGCGCTTCGTGCAGGCCCGCGTCACCGACTTCGACTTCGCTAACAACCTTGTGCGCGTGGAGCAACACCGCGAGGATGGCACCGCGCGGCTGGGGCGCATCGAGTTCCGCTGGCTGGTGATGGCGTTGGGTAGCACCACCGCCTTTCGCGGCATCCTCGGCCTGAAGGAACACGCCTTCACCCTCAAGTCGTCGTGGGAGGCGGAGCGGGTCTACCGCCATGTGGTGGCGATGTTTCAAGAGGCTGCTGCCACCCCCGCCGCCGACCCCACCCGCCGCGAGTTGCTCACCTTGGTGATTGGCGGGGGTGGCTACACGGGTGTGGAGCTAGGGGGCGAGTTCGCCGAATTGGTGGATAAGCTGTGCGCCGAGTATCAGATACCGCGCGATGAGGTCAACCTCTGCATCGTGGAGATGCAACCCCGCCTGCTGCCCGGCTACGAAGATTGGATGGCCGAATATAGCGCGGCGGCC
>JBBSEE010000221.1:0-5511 GCA_038239995.1 Chloroflexia bacterium
CGAGACTAAAGATTAAAGATTAAAGACGAAAAATTAAAGACAAAAGAGGGGGCGCACGGTGTGCGCCCCTCGCTCTTTAGAAGTCGTGTTGTTCTTCTTTCATCTTTAATCTTTCGTCTTTAATCTTTTACCCCACATTGTACTTATCCAGTAGCTGTTGCACGTAATCGCGGTTCATCCGGTCGGCAGCCACTTGCACCGTGCAGGTCGCGCCGTCGTTCTTCACCGTTACCTCGTCGCTGGTCACGCCCACATCGAGCAGGGCGGCGAGCAGAGGGTTGAGGTTGGCGGGGTCAATCGTCGCGCTGAGGGTATCATGTGCCGCCGTCTGCGTCTCGGAGTAGGTCATCCCCAAGCTGCCCGCAATATCCTCGGTCGGCTCTGGGTTGTTGTCGTCCTGCTTCTGGTAGGCAAAGCCGTCCTCGGTGCCGCCGCTGGGGTGGATGAGGCTGGGATGATTGCGGAGGCTGCCCACCTCTTGCTCCTCGGACAGTTGCCGCCCCTCGATGTAGCCGCCGCCGGGTTGGCCGTATGCGCCCAACGCAGCATCGGTGCCGGGGGTATTGGTCAGGCTAATCGGCCCCTCCGCCCAATCGGTCACGCTCTGGTCGCGGTTGCCACTGCCGAAGGTGTTGTCTTGGAAGTTGCCGGGGGTGGTGGTGCCCGTCCGCCCCTCGGCCTCCAAATCTTGGGCGGGGTCAATCGCGGTGTCGGGCGAGAGGGCGTAACGCGGGTCGCCCTCGTTCGCCCCCGGTTCGCGCCCACTGAGCGCGGCGGTACCAGTCGGGCCACTATCGGTGGGGGTTGCGCTGATGGTCGCCATGCCCTGCTCGGCCACCTCGGTGTCGTCAATATAGGTGGTATCGGGAATGCTGCTAGTGTCGCTGATGGGGTTGAAGATGGGGTGATGGCCCTCGCTGAAGGTGTGGCTGACGGTGGCATCAATGGTGCGGTCTACGCCCACATCGCCAAAGTATATGTCGCCCTCCTTGACGTTGCCATGCACGGCCTCGCCCAAACCCTGACCGGGCACGGGGCTAATCGGCTCGGTGGGGGCGACGTTGCTATCACTGGGGTTGCTATTCTGATTATCCATAACCTCGACCTCCTTGTGCTGAACTGCGGTTAAATCAAGCACCAACTTGTCGCGCGGAACACTAACTTGCCGCTGGCTGGTGGTTCGGGGCCATAGCGGGCACTGGCAACGGTCTCCCACCACGAGCCGGGGAACTCGTCATCGTAGACGAGGCTGCGCCGCTTGATACCGCGAATCGCCTGTAGGTGGGACTCGCGTTCGCTGCCCATGTGCCGATAGCGTTCGTCACTGACCGCCCGCTCCGGCACGCTGGACGCGGTGGGGGCGGCGGCTTCCTCGGTGGCGATGGGCTGGCTGCTCTGCTCACTCATGAAATTGCACTCCTCCTCAATTCTAATCTGCTTCAATATCTTTGACGCGGGCATTATACCACAGACTGGGGTGGATGCAATCAGCCTTATGCTACTGATAGCCAGAATCGTGCCACTTGCGGGGGCGGGAGGGAGATGTTATAATTAGCCAACTTTCCCACCCGCAGCCACAATTAAGGAGCGTAACCCAAGCAATGATTGGAGCCAGCCCCCAGCACCAAGACCAGACCGACACTTCACCCCCCGATGAGGCAGCGGTACTAGCCACCGAACCTAGCGCGACCGTGCTAGCCGCCAATGGCAGTGACCCGACTGATAGCGAGTCTGCCCTAGAGGCTACAAGCAGCGAGGCGACCGACGCAACGGCGACGGAATACGCATCCAGCCCATTGCTGCCCGACCCACCAGCGGTGGCCGAGGTGGATAGCGAGTTGGCGCGGGCGGACAACGCGCCCGGCCTATCCACCCTGCCGATCGAGCTAGCCCCCGCGTGGGAGAGCATCGCCCCGGCGGAAGAGCCAGCCGCCGCGGAGAGTATCGCGCCAGCAGAAGAGCCAGCCCCGCCCGTCGAGTTCAGCGCACCGCTTGCCCCTGCTGAAGATGCGGCGGGGGTGGATAATGCCCTGCCGGTGCGCCCCGTTACCCGCCGCAACCCGCTGGATGATGCGGTCGCGCAGGCGGAGCAGGCGGCGGACGAGGCCAGCGCGGAGGAGAGCCAGCAACTGGCGGCGCGGCGGGGGCGCATCGAACTGCTGCCCAACGAGGAGATTGTCTACCATATCGGCGCGTTGTACCTGACCAACAAGCGGGTGCTACTCTACGCCCCCACCGTGCTGCGGGCTGCCTTTCTGCGTGATGTGGATGCGATGGGCACGGCGACCGAACGACTGCCGGGGGGGGTGTTCTTGCTCGGCCTGTTTATGGGCCTTGTGGCGGTGGCGACTGGGGCGTTGCTCTACTTCGATGCGCGGGGCGGACTGGCTGCCGACTCGCCGCTGAAGGCCTTGCTCACCAACCTCGATGGCTTCTTGCCCCTGCCCACCGGCTGGGTGGCGTTGGGCATCGGGCTGCTGGGGGTGTTCTTCATCATCTCCTACTTCACCTACATCAGCAAGAGCCTGTTCGTATCGGTCAGTGGCCGCCCTCTGATTACGGTCAGCATCGGCGGCTATCGGCCCCGCCGCCTTGACGATATTGATACCTTCATCAACGCGCTGGCTGCCGCCAAGGACAACGCCGAAGAATGATTTTGGATTTTGGATTGGGTTATGTGATGGTACAATAAACATGGGTAGGGGCGGGCAGTAGCCCACCTTTCCTCTTAGCATAATTAGTAAAGCTCACTCTTGGCCGGTCAGCGGCCCGGTTTGGCGGGGGCGGCGGATGGGCAGGGTGGTGGTAGGGTCGGCGGCTTCGGGGTGGCCACTGGCGACCATCAGGGCGGCGACCGCTTCGTCCATCTGCTCACCGCTAGGTTCTGAAGCGGCCAGCGGGGGGGCGGGCGGTTCGTTCGCTTCCGATGCTGTCGCGCTAATATCGTCGCGGGGGCCGCCCACATCGTCGGGGTTGAAGGGAGCAATGTCCAGATTAAGCTCGGCGTTGCCGTTGGTACTGGGCATCGCGCTGGGCAGGTCTGCGCTAATCATGTCCGCGGTCCACGCTTGCGGTTCAGGAGCAAAAGAGTCGTTACCTTGCATCACTGCCTCCAATTCTTCATGGCTGAACTCTGGCATTCCCGCCGGGTGGTCGGGGTCTTCAGGGGGGGTATCAGGGGTAGCAGCGGCGATACGCACCTCGGTCCAGCCTCCATTGGCGACGGCAGCAAGGCGGATACGGGCCTGCGCTCCCCAGCTAGCCGCCTGCCCCAACGCCCCCATCTCCTCGATTACCCCGGCCACCTGCTTGACTGCGGCAAGGAACTGCGCGGCGGTCAGGGGCATGGTCCGCGCCGCCGCCCGCATCGTCGGTTGCGGGCCGAGGCCGAGGCCAATCGCAGGCACGGCAAGGGTATCCACCAGCGGATGCAGCGGGCCGCTAATCGGGGCGACCGGCACGATGCAGGCTTCCTTGCCGTAGGCGCGGCTGGTCACATCCGCAACTAGGCTGGCAAACTGGTGGGTGGTGCTGGTCATCGCGGGGGTTAGGGCCACCCCCCGCGCCCTAACCTTGACATCGGGGAAGTTGCCACCGCTGAGGTGCTTACGCAGCGAGGCGAGGATAGTGGCGGGCGATTGGTCGGGCACAAGGGCGATTTCGATGGTGGCACGAGCAGTGGCGGGCAGGCCGCCGTTGCCGTTGGCGTTTAGCTGCGTGATGCTAACCGAGGGCGAATAATAGTCGGTCACGCGCAATTGATAGCCGCGCAGCCCGATGAGGAAGGCATCTACGCCAATCGCTTCGAGGGTGGCATCATCGGCGGTGTCGGTGGCGGCGCGGTTCTGCTTCACTTGGTCGCGTAGCCACTTGTTCTGCTCCGGCCCCGGCGGGTTCATGTCGTCGTAGAAGGAATCGAGCAGTATCTCCTCCGACTCGTTCTTCACCGCGTTGAGTGCCCAAATCAGCCGCCATGCCGGGTTGGCGACGCTGGTGGCAAACTGGGCGGGCAGGTCTTGGTTCGCCCCATCCACCTCTAGTTCGATTGCTAGCCGCCCCTTGACCCCGCAGTAGACGACAGGCTGGCCCGCAAAGTTGCTGCCCCCCATCAGACCGAGGCGCCCGACATCCCAGATGCAGGCATCTGCCGCCAGCCCCTCGGCATAGCGGGCCACAAAATCGGCCAGCGCGGGGGCGGCGGGAGCATCGCTAGTGCTGTCGGCAACGGAGGTGGAATCCACCAGCAGCTTGATTTGCACCGGCAGGGTGCCCCGCACCGCCATAATCGCGTCAATCGCGGCGAGGCGGGCGGCGAGGCCAGCGCGGTCGGCGGCGGCCATGGAGCAGAGTGCCCCATCGGGGGGGGGTGGCGGCTGGCTCTCCAAGTCGCACTCGTGATAGAGCAGCAGGGTGGGGCGTTCGCCGACCACCGCGAGGGCGCGTTCGTAGCCGAGGGCTTCCAGCGTGCCGCTACCGTTGGCGGGGGGCCTGTCCTCGGCGGGCGACTTCAGCACCTCTTTGACCGGCGCGGGGGGTGGCGTGAGCGCGGCATACAACAGGGGCAAGCCAGTGCCAGCGGGATAGAGGGTGGCGTGCATCCCCACCCGTATCGCCTCCTCGATAATCGGGGCGAGCAGGGCCAGACCGCCGCCCATCGGCTGCGCGGGGTAGGCACATAGTCGCTCTAGCATCGCGGTATATCGCGCCGCGTTGGCTTCGATATATTCGTCAATATCACCCTGCGGTGTTGCGTCCACCTCGCTCATGTTGCGCTCTTTTCTGCGGCCTAAGTCTTAGAAATGTTGTTATGTATAGTTTAGCGCAAGTTGACGATTTTGGCAATAGGCTAGGGCGGGGAATTGCCGCTGCAACGAAAGATAGGCCAACTTCGTAATATAGAGTAGGAGGAAACAAACCATGTCACCCACCCTTGCCGAGGTGTTCGGCCTAATCATCATCTTCGCGCTGGTCGTCTGGCTCGGCATCCTGATGCTACCCACCATCGCGCGGATAATCTATCGGCTGGGCGGGCAGGCGCAGCAGTCCAGCCACGACGCGGAGCGCGAATTGCGCGGTGAAGATACTCGTACTAACAATCAAATCAATGGAGGCAGAGATAGCAATGGCAAGAAACAACAGGGCTGACCATCCCACCACAGTTAACGATGATGGTGGGGAGGTAGATAGCATCTTGAGCAAAAGCAGTCGGGTGGGCAACACCAACCTGACTCGAAGGGGAGGTGCGGGGATGCAACTGGGGGGAACACACGTGCCGCGCGGGTGCTTGATTGGCCTGCCTGTCCTCGTGGTCGCCTTTATCATCGTGTTCATTGCGGGGGCATCGTGGAAGACGGTGGACCCCGGCTACGTGGGGGTCGTCTTCGACAAGACCAGCCACAACGTGTCGGCGCAGGGGGTGGAGCCGGGCTGGGTGTTCATCAACCCCCTGACTGAGAGCCTGACCCAGTACCCCGCCAGTGTGCAGACCCTGATTATGGTGCAGTCGACGAG
>JBBSEE010000222.1:0-5508 GCA_038239995.1 Chloroflexia bacterium
GCCCCCACCATCGCCAGCACCCCCAGAGCCAGCGATGCCGGTTGGTCACGGCCCGCCATCGCTACGTTTTTGCTCCACCCCTGCCATACGTCGGCGAAGCCGGTGTACATCCGCACGCTGTACATATCGCGGCCCTCGGCTAGCCACAAGCGATAGCCGCTCCCCTTTACCCGCTTGCCGAACTCCAAATCCTCAGCAATCTCCCCCTGCACCGCCCCGAACCCACCTACCGCATCGTACACCTTGCGCTTGATGAAGATGAATTGGCCGTTGGCGATTGCCACCCGCGAGTTGGGGTCGTTCACCTTGTCGGGGGTGTACAGGGCGAAGATACCCAGCAGCGCAATCGGCATCAGGGTGCGCTCCCAGAAGCTGACTATCTCCATCCGCCCCGCCACCGAGAACAGGTCGGCGTGATGCTGGTCGGCGGCGTAGAGGGCGGAGAGTAGCACATGGGGCTGGTAGGCAGTGTCCGCGTCGGTGAACAGCAGCCACTCGCCCCGCGCCACCGCTGCGCCCTGCACCAGCGCATGGGGCTTGCCCGCCCAGCCGTCGGGCAGCGGTTCGCCGTCCACCACCCGCAGCCGCGCCCCCCCCGCGGCAAACTCGGCCAGTATCGCCCCGCTACGGTCGTCGGAGTTGTCGTTGACCACGATGACCTCGTACTTGGCGGAGGGATATTCCAGCTTCAGCAGGGTGGGAATCAGGCGAGGTAGGTTGCGCTCCTCGTTTCGCGCGGGCACGATGATGGACACGAACGGCAGGGCGGCTTGTTGGGCGGGGGAGTAATCCTTCAGGTGCTTGATGGCAGTGGATGGGGCGGGCCGCATGATGCGCCGATTGGTGAGTGCGCCGTACCCCACCAGCGCGGTCAGCGGCAGCAGTGCGAGGTTCAGCTTGTCGAACCACACCGGTTTGCTCATCACAATTCCAATTTTTCCAGCCGCTTCTTTGCCAATAGCAACGGCACGAAGGTAAAGAAGGCGATGATAGATAGGCCAATCAATAGCGCGACGGCGCGGGCGGGCACGGTGTCGAGGAAGCCGCGCAAGTAGCCCAGCGCATAGACGCAACCGAGCAGCATCATGATGTAGATGAGCAGCACGAACAGGGAAACCACCCCGGCGGTGAGGCTGATGATGCGGCTAGTGGTGTTTAGGCGCGGCACGGTCGCCCCTATCCCCACCGAGATGGCGGCAGCCCCCACCCCGCCCGCCACAATCACCCCGATAAAGCCGAGCAATTGCGCGGGGGTGGCCCCCGCCAGCAGGCTGTAGAGTAGGCTGAAGGAGATGCCGAAGGCGAGCAGTAGGGCGTAGGTGAGCATAAACTTGGCGAACAGCAGCCGATTGACGCTGACGGGGGCGATTTTCAGCATCCAGATGCTCTTCTGTTCACGGCTGAAGGAGTTAAGCCCGAACAGCCCCGCCGAGAAGCTACTGAGAAAGATTAGCCATAGGCAAGAGATAGTGAACGCCTGCAACTGCACCCCCACGTTGACCGAACTGAGTTGCACCCGCGTGCGCCACTGAAGGATGAAGACCAACCCAATCAGGGTCGGCCCCAGCAGTTGCACCACCGCAGTGGGTTCGCGGCGCAACTCGATGCTGTCTTTGCCTAGCACGGCGCGGAGGCTGGCAAGCAGGGGGCGGGCAGGCTTGCCCCCCTCGTTGCGGATATTGTCCACCACCTGCTCGACGCTGAGGTGGGGCAGGGCGGCCCGCTTAGCCCGCAAGGCGGCGCGACTCGCTCCCCCGGTGATGTTGATGTTCACCCAGCCCGCATAGAAAAGCCGCGTGGCAATCAACGCACAGCCGACGAAGATACCCACCGCCGCCACCACATATAGCAGCCCCCAGCCCGCCAGTGCCGCCCAGTCGCCCACCCCCGCCGCTTGTAGGGCGTAGACCGCCCAACTGGTGGGCAGCCAGCCGATGTCGGTGGCCGCGCTGGCGGTGAGCAGAGTGTTGGTCGCCCCCTCTGGTCGGCCACTGGTGTAACTCTGCACCCCCAGCACCACGATGACTCCCGCCAGTAGCAGGCCAATCAGCCCGCCCACCAACTCCAACGCTTCACTGAGGCGATAGGCGGGCACGCGGCGCACCAACGCGGCGGTGAGCAATGCGCCTACCCCCGCAGGGATGAGCGGCAGCAGCAATATGGCGACCACCGCAAGGGGGTAATAGAGCGGCCCGTAGCCCAGCCCCAGCCCCACGCCGATTAGATAAGGCAAGCCGAGGCCGAACAGTAGCATATAGGGCCGCAGCAACCCGCCCACCAGTTTCGCCCCGAACACCGCATCGGCGGGCACCGGCGAGGATAGCAGCAGGGGCAGGTCGTTGGCTTGGTACAGGTTGGGCAACGCACTGCTGACCGCATCGAACAGCAGGAAGACCATTGCCCCCACGAAGAAGAAGTTCAGCACTTGCCCCACCAACGCGCTGGGATTGACCGCGCTGACCAACGCTTGGATGTTGGGGTCACGGCTATTGATACTGGCGAGGAACTTGGGTAGGTTGACGATGAAGAAGGCGAACAGTAGGTTGCCGAACACCAGCAGCACGCCGAAGCCCGCCGCCGCCCCGAAGATGAGGCGTTGGCGTTGATTGGCCCACTTCCAATTGTTCCACAAGGAAATCCGCTGGGCCGCGAGTAGGGTGAGGATGTTGCGTAGCATGGTGATTAGTTTTGAGTTTTGAGTTCTGAGTTTTGAGTTTTGTAGAAGTTACACGGTTGCATCTAAAATTATGCCAGTTGGTGTAGGGGCGAATCGCATACGCCCTACTCGACTCCTAACTCGGAACTCAAAACTCAAAACTGCTCTAAACCTCCAGTTGCTCGAACTTGTTGCAGGCGATGAGCATCGGGACGAACACCGCGATGGCAGTGAATACCAGACAGAGCAGTATCCCACCCGCGATGAACAGCGGGGTATGGGTGGCTGCCCCCAGCAATACCCCACCAGCCAGCGAACCGGCGGCCAGCAGGGCGTAGAGGATGAACAGGGGGATGAACAGGCAACCGGCAGCGGTGCTGTTCTGCCGTTGGGGGTTGTCCCAATCGAGACGGGGCAACGCCCCCCCCAGACCCACGCAGATGCCGGTCACGCCGAGGCCGAGCAGTAGCCCGACCACCATCGAGGCGAGGATGGTGAAGGGGTCGAACTTGGCAATCAGGCCATAGATGAGGCTGAGGCAGATAGAGAAGACCGCCATAGGGGTGTAGGCGACGATGAACTTGCCGCTCATCACCGCCCACGGGCTGACCGGAGCGAGCTTGAGCATCCAGATACCGCGCCGTTCGCGGCTCAGTCCGCTGAGGCCGTAGTATGCCCCGATGCTGACGCTGGCGAACAGCACTACCCCGGCTGGCAGCAGGAAGCGCAAATTACGCAGCGCGGCATCGAAGTCGCTGGACAACCCCGGCAATCCCGCGTCGGTGAGCGGGCGGTTGATTTGGAGCATCAGTACGATGGAGACGGCAATCGGCCACAACAGTTGGGTCAAGCCGGTGAGGTCGCGGCGCAGGGTGTTGTAGTCCTTGCTAATTACCGCGCCGGTGCCGCCCAATGGCCCGCCACCATGTCCCGCCGATTGCTGCACAATCTCCATTGGGGCATGGGCCATTATTGCGCCCACACTCGCCCCACTGCCGTTGCTGCTGAACGGCGCGACCATCGCCCCGCCACTGTAGCCAACGTTATCGCCGCGTTGGGTGGCGAGGCGACGGGCGCGGTCCGCCTTCATGCGGGCGCGACTCTTGCCCCCCACTATGTTCACGTTGGACCAGCCGGAATAGTAGGCCCGCTCCGCCACCAGCACGCAGACGATGTACAGGCCAATCGAGACTCCGAAGAAGAGTACCCCCCAGTACAGTAGCTCCCCCCAGTTCGCCTGCCCCGCCGCTTCCATCGCCCGCACCCCCCAAGTGGACGGCACGAGGCTGATGTCCAGACCGCCCAACCGTGAGGCAAGACTAGTCGCGCCGTTTGCCAGTTCGCGGTTGCTCCGCAGCAGGTTGGGGAGTTGGCCCAGCAGGTAGAAGCTGACCGCAATCAGGCCACTGATCACGGTGAGGATGTCGCGGATGCGGGTGGCGGGCAACAGGCGGGCCAGCCCAATGGTAATCAATGCGCCGATGCCCGACGGTATCAGTGGCAGGGTGAGCAGGGTCAAGACCGCAATCGGATAGTATGACCAGTGGTAGCCGAGGCCGATGCCGGTGCCAATCAGATATGGCAAGCCGAAGCCGAACAGTAGGAAGTAGATGAAGGTGAGGCCGGTGATGAACTTGCTGATGAACACCGCCCGCATCGGGATAGGGGCGGCCAGCAGCATCTCCATGTCGCGCGAGAGGTATAGATTTCCCAACGCCGCGCCAATCCCACCGAACAGCAGGAACACGAACACCGCGAGGAAGATGAAGCTGATGATGCGGCTTATCCCCGCGTTCAGGTCGCTGATTTGCAGCCCCGGCGAGACGCGGTCGAGTTGCTGCGGCGTGACATTTTGCAGCAGGTTGGGCAAATCGGCGATGACGAAGGCGATGATGAAACTGAACACCATCAGGGCCAGCACCACGATGGCCCCGAACACCATGCCCACCTTCGCGCCGGTCTTGGCGTGCTTGATGCCGTTCCAGAACACCTGCCAACGAGCGGCGGTGAGTATCCCCAAATAACCGAACATTCGTTACCCTTTTTGCTTATTTGCGGCTGCCGACCGGCTCCGGCACGTTCTGCGCTTCCGCCTCCGCCTCTTGGGTGAGGCGCAGGAAGATGTCTTCGAGGCTGACATCCTTGTGCTGGTCAATCGCGCGTAGCTCGTCCATAGTGCCAATCGCAATCAGCCGCCCCTGATTGATGATGCCTACACGGTCGGCCAGTTGCTCGGCGATTTCGAGAATGTGGGTACTCATGAACACGGTGACACCCTTAGCGCAGAGGCCGCGCAGGGTATCCTTCATCTGGCGGGCACTCTTGGGGTCGAGGCCAACGGTCGGCTCGTCAAGGAACACCACGGCGGGGTCGTGCAGCAGCGCACCGGCGAGGGCCACCTTCTGCTTCATCCCGTGCGAGTAGCCCTGCACCAGTTCGTCGGCGCGTTCGCCGAGGTCGAAGTAGTCGAGCAGGCTCTCCGCCCGCTGCTCCCCAATCTTGGGGTCAATCCGATAGAGGCGACCGATGAAGCGCAGGAACTCGCGGGCGGTCAGCTTGTCGTACAGGTAGGCTTCATCGGGGACGTAGCCGATGCGGGCCTTGGCCTCCAGCGGCTGGCGTTGGATGTCGAACCCGTCTATAATCACCTGCCCGTAGCTGGGTTTCAGCAGCCCCACCATCATCTTAATCGTGGTGGTCTTGCCCGCACCGTTGGGGCCGAGGAAGGCGAACAGTTCGCCATTGTTGACTGCCAGATTGACGTTATCTACCGCCAGCAACTCGCCGTACTTCTTGCTCAACCCAATCGCTTGTATCATCTTTCCTCCACCGAATTATCCCCGCAAGGAGAA
>JBBSEE010000223.1:0-5488 GCA_038239995.1 Chloroflexia bacterium
CACCCACCCCAACCCCACCCGATGGGAGGGGAGATGACGTTTATTGTTGCAGCATCACGTAGATGATGCGGGCAGTTTCGCTACGCTTGGCCGAGTTGTTCACCCCGAAGCGACCCCCGCCTATGCCGGTCATTATCCCCGCGTGATTGACCGTCTCCGCGTAGGTGAAGGCCCAATTGCTGATGGGCACATCGCTGAAGGTGTTGCCGCTGGTGGGGGTATAGAGCGGCAGGCTGTGGGCCAGCGTCACCATCTTGGCAATCTCGCCGCGCGACACCAGATTGTTCGGCCTGAAGCTGCCATCGGGATAGCCCGCAATCACGTTGTGGGCGTGAACTGTCTCCACGAAAGTGTAGGCCCAGTGATTGGCAGGCACATCGGTGAAGCTGGGGCTGGCGGGGGTGGTCAGTTGCCAGCCCTCGGCGAGGGTGAGTATCTTGGCGAACTGAGCGCGGTTGACGGGGTTCTCCGGGTAGAAGTAGTTGCCGGGGTAGCCGCCCATAATCCCTTGCTGTGCGAGGAAGATAATATAGTTGTACGCCCAATAGCCGGGGCAGACATCTACGAACATACCGGGGCAGGGGGTAGGCGTGGGCGTAACCAGTTGGCGGGCCGCCCCAGAGTTGGGGTCAATCATCAGGCTGGACTCGTCCACCACCTCGAAGTCGCTGCCGTGTATCCCCCCGATGCTGTGCAGGTCGTCGTTGTTCCAGCGGTCGTCGGGCGCACCGGAGATGAACCAGTCGCTGCCGTTGTCTGCCAGTATCATGCCGTAATGCTTCAGCGCGGTCAGCACAATCCGCGTTTGGGGGGGGTAGGTGCTGATGTTCACGCTAGCCTTCAGCCGCACCCGCAAGCCCATGGGCGGTACGTTGGGGTCGGTAATACCAGAAGCATCGTGGCGGGCGGGCCAGATGTGGGCGTTACGGGTATTGTTGGCGGTGAAGCGGAGCGCGTGATTGATTGACCCCGCCGCCACCTCATCGTAGCGGGCGAGGCCCGCGATAATCGGCAACCCCGCCGCATCGGCGGATGTCCACGAGTTGGGGCGTAGCTGATTAGAGTTGAGGGGATAAACTGCCCCTGAACCGGCAGTCCAACCGGGGGTAGGCGTATCCGCCGGGTAGAGCGCGAAGATTTCGTATAGCTTGCAATCGCCGCTGTGGACGATGAGGGCATGGCGGTCGCCACCACTGTTCGACCCCCCCTCGATCGGCACGTTGGTGGGGATAGGGTAAGGACCGGGGTCGCTCTGGTCCCAATAATCGAAGCTAATCGGGACTTGCGGTTGGGTGTTGGGTACCGAGGTGTAAGGGATACCAATCGGCCCGCCATTGTACAACCCCGCCCCGAAGTCGGCGTGCAGGCCGGTGGACAGCCCCATGCTGGAAAGGTAGGGGGAGTTGGGGTTGCCGGGCAGTTCGGAGATGTCGCGGTTCCAAATGTTATCGGCGGGGAATATCTGACAGCCGCCGATAGGCAGTGCGGAGGATGGGGCGGGTGGTTGGGCGGTCGCCCCGCCGCTGCCCAGCAACAGAGCCGCGAATAGTCCAATTGCCGCCAACAGCCCCGCTGCGGCTGCCCGATTGAAGGGGCGGGGAGGGAAAGTTGCGCCTTTCATGCTTTTGTTCCTTTCTTTGGCAATGAATCGCCGTTCTAGTTAAGAAGATAACATTACTGAGCATAGCACCAGACTGACAGTGAGTCAATAGGAAGATTGGGCTAGCCCGAATGTCGTCGGCAAAGCGTCGGCAAGGTGGCACGCCGTTTGCGTTGAGCGCAGGGTAGATGATGCTTCAATGGCCTTTATATCAACCTAATCAATATCCAAGAGAGGGAAAATCAGCAGATGAAATCCAAACAGCAGGAGCGGGTCACTTATGTGGCCCTCACCGGCCTATTCCTATCCGCCTTCGCCGCGTTCAGCACCCGCAAACGCTATCAGCAGCAGGTTGCCAAGCTCGGCCCTGTGGACCTTGCTCTACTCAGCCTCGCCACCTATCGGTTGGGCCACCTCGCCAGCTACGACAAGATAACCGAATCGATTCGCCGCCCCTTCACTCGCACCATGCCGGACGGCTCTGGTGCGGGCGACACCACCGCCTCGCGCGGTCGGGGGGTGCAAAGGGCGATTGGCGAACTGCTCGCTTGCCCCACCTGTACCGGCACATGGGCGGCGGCGGGGCTGGTCTACGGCCTCGGAGTCGCCCCCACCCCCACCCGCACCTTCATCACAATTATGGGCGCGACCGGAGCGGCGGAGTTGCTCAATGCTCTATCCGAGGCATGGACATGGACAGGGCAGCAGGCGCGGGAGCAGGTAGGGGCGAAAGAGAGCCAAGATTCGCCCTCCTTGTAGTTGCATTCCTAGACTCGATGATGTAGAATAGCCCGCGTTGACCGACTTTAATCTAGCTTTAATCTTTCTATGCCTATTGGCGTAGGGGCGGGTAGCACTCGCCCTACTAGAAGCGGACCAAAACTGCGTGGGCCAGATATATATCGCCCTAGACACCGAAACCACCGGCGCGGGGGCGGAGAACCATGACATCATCGAAATCGCGGCGATTAAGTTCCGCGATGAGCGCGTGCTAGACCGCTGGCATAGCCTTGTCAAGCCCGCCACCCCGATTACCTACAAAGTCGCCCAGCTAACCGGCATCACCCAACAAGAGGTGGAGCGTGCCCCGCTGATACACGCGCTTGCGCCTCAAGTGCTGCGCTTCGTCGAAGACCTGCCAGTAGTCGGCCACTCCATCGAGTTCGACCTGCAAGCGTTGGCGAGCGGGGGGATTCGGCTGCGCGGGCCAAGCTATGACACCTTCGAGCTAGCCACCCTGATGCTGCCAGAGACGACCGTGTATACGCTGGCGCGGGTGGCGGCGACGCTGGGCATCCCCCACCCCGACGCGCATCGAGCGATGGCCGACGCGGAGGTGACGATGCAGGTGTTCCGCATCCTGCTGGCTCGCATCGAGGATCTGCCCCTCGCCGCGCTAGCAGAGATTAGTCGGGCCAGTGCCAATGTGGGCGGTCATGGCGGCTGGGCGATGCGGAGCCTGTTCCAAGAGGCGGAGCGAGAGAAGACGCGCACCGCATTCAGCCTACCCCGCGCTAGCATCGGCGACGCGCTACTGGCGAAGGGGGTGGGAGCCGAAGCGCTGGAACTGAATATGCTACGTGCGCCAACTATGCCCCCACCGCTGGAGATGACCCCTATTGCGGTGGCGGTGGATGTGCAGGCGGTAGCCGAGTCCCTCGCACCTGATGGGGTGGTTGCTCGCGTCACCGAGGGTTATGAGCATCGCCCCCAGCAGATACAGATGGCCGAGGCGGTCGCCCGCGCCCTGAACGAGGGGGGGCAGCTATTGGTCGAGGCAGGCACCGGCACCGGCAAGAGCATGGCCTACCTGCTGCCCGCGATTGACTTTGCGGTGCATAACGGCCAGCGGGTGGTGATTAGCACCAACACCATCAACCTACAAGAGCAACTCTACTTCAAGGACATCCCCGCCCTGCAACGCGCCCTAGCCGGTCGCTACGAGGCGGTGCAAGCGGGGGGGCGGGACAAGGGACGCAAGAAGCGGCGAACCGAGCAGGATGAGCCGTTCGTCGCCGCGATGGTGAAGGGGCGGAGCAACTACCTCTGCCTGCGCCGTTGGGCCACCTTCCGCAAGTCGGGCAACCTGAACAAGGACGAAATCAAACTGCTGGTCAAGGGCTTGGTCTGGCTGCCGATTACCGATACCGGCGACCGCGCCGAACTGCTGCTGCTGGGCAACGAATACGCCGCGTGGGAGCGGGTCTGCGCCCAATCCGAGGCTTGCGACCTGAGCGAGTGTCCGGTGGCGACTAACGGCCTCTGCTTCTTGCACCGCGCCCGCGAACAGGCCGAGGCCGCCCACATCGTGGTGGTCAATCACGCCCTGCTGCTTGCCGACCTTGCCACCGACAACGCGCTGCTGCCAGAGTATGACCACCTGATTATTGACGAGGCCCACCACCTCGAAGATGTCGCCACCGAGCAACTAGGCTACAAGGTCAGCGAACGGATGATTTGCGATCACCTCGACGGCCTTAGCCACAAGTCCAGCCCCCGCAGCGGGGTGGGCAGCGAACAGCCACAGGGCCTGATGGCCGATTTGCGGGCGATGGTCAAGCTGCTGCCCAAAGACAAGCAGCCCCTAGTGGACAACAACGCCGCCCGCGTGCAGGAGAAGGTGGCCGAGGCGAATAATTTGTGCGACGCGCTGTTCGAGTGCCTCGGCGGGTTCTTCAGCACCCACTTCAAGGAGAACGGCCAGTACGACAATCGCCTCCGCCTCACCGATGAGGTGCGCCACCAACCAGCGTGGGAGGAAGTAGTCAACGCCTGGACTCCCCTCGCGGTGCGCCTGATGGCGGTGCAAGATGGGTTGGACATTCTGCTCACCGCGCTGGCGGGCAACGGGCTGGATGAGCGGATGGTGGCCGAACTGAAAATGTACGCCCAAGCCAACCGTGACCTCCGCACCCACATCGAAGCGATAATCAGCGACGGCCACGCCGATGAGATATACTGGCTCCAGAGCAGTGCCCGCGATACCGCCCTCAGTATGCACGCTGCCCCCCTGCACGTGGGCAGCATCCTCGCCGATAAGCTGTTTGCCAACAAGCAGACGGTGGTGCTATCCTCGGCCACCCTCGCTACCAATGGTAATTTCAGTTACATCAAGGAGCGGCTGGGCCTCGACGCATATCAGCCGCAAGAGTTGATTGTGGGTTCGCCATTTGACTACCAGCACGCCGCCCTCATCTACCTGCCCACTGATATGCCGGAGCCGAACCAGCCCGGCTATCAGAAGGCTCTCGACCAAGCGATAATTGACCTCAGCATCGCTGCCGACGGGCGCACCCTCGTGCTGTTCACCAGCACCAGCGCGTTGCGGGCCACCTACAAGGCGATACAGCACAAGCTGGAGTCGCAGGGTATCATGGTGTTGGGCCACAACGTGGATGGGGGCAACCGCCGCCAACTGCTGGACAGGTTCAAGGGCAACCCTCGCTCGGTGTTGCTCGGCACCAACAGTTTCTGGGAGGGAGTGGACGTAGTGGGTGACAACTTGAGCGTGCTGGTCATCGCCAAGCTGCCCTTCAGCGTGCCTAATGACCCCATCGTCGCCGCCCGCAGCGAACAGTTCGACGATGCCTTCAACAACTACAGCGTACCCCAAGCGGTGCTGAAGCTGAAGCAAGGCTTCGGCAGACTCATCCGCAGCCGCACCGACCGCGGGGTCGTCGCCCTGCTCGACCGCCGCCTTATGACCAAGGGCTACGGCGCGACCTTCCTCAACTCGCTCCCCCCTGCCAAAGTGGAACACGGCCTGACCGCGAACATGGCGGCGCGGGCGCGGGCGTGGCTGACCGAGGGATAATAGTTTTGAGTTTTGAGTTTTGAGTTTATCGAAGGACATCTGTTGGCTAAAGGAGGAACCATCATGCCTTTCAA
>JBBSEE010000224.1:0-5438 GCA_038239995.1 Chloroflexia bacterium
ATTGATAGACGGGGTGGACATCCGCGCGGTCAGCCAGAGCGACCTACGCGAACACATCGGCATGGTGCTGCAAGACCCGGTGCTGTTCAGCGGTACGATTGCCGACAACATTCGGTTGCAGAGCGACATCTCTATGGAGCAGGTAAAGCAAGCCGCCGAGTTCGTCAACGCCGCCCACTTTATCGAGCGGCTGCCCGGCACCTACGAATACGAAGTGAAGGAGCGGGGCGCGAACCTGAGCGTGGGGCAGCGGCAATTGCTCTCCTTCGCCCGCGCCCTTGCCCATAACCCCGACGTGCTGCTGGTGCTGGATGAGGCGACCAGCAGCGTGGACACCGAGACCGAGGGGCTGATACAGGATGCGCTGGACAAGCTGATGCACGGACGCACCTCGATCATCATCGCCCACCGCCTCTCCACCATCCGCAATGTGGACAAGATTATCGTGCTGCACAAGGGCAAGCTGGTCGAGGAAGGGACGCATGACGAATTGCTGGCGCGGCAGGGTTATTATCATCGCCTCTACCAGTTGCAATATCAGGAGCAGGAGCGGGCGTTGGCAAGGTAGAGGTTGCCATTTTTTCCGTTGCGGCGTATAATTGGCTTTGGAAGGCCGATTTACCACGGCCAACCCTTATCCTTCAACGGCGAATGATAAGCCTCTTTCGTAAAGGAGAACAGTGAGATGGCAACCAGCGTTGCGCTACGCCCCACCAAAACCCCGTCGCCCGTCGGCGAGGCTCCCGGCGTAGAGCAGGACCCAACCGTATATGCCTACTTTGAGGGCGACTACGTGCCGCTTGCCGAGGCGAAGATTAGCGTGATGACCCATGCGTTCGCCTATGGTACCGGCTGCTTCGAGGGGATACGCGGGTATTGGAGCGACGAACACCAGCAGCTTTACATCTTTCGCCTCAGCGAACACCACCTCCGCCTGCTCAATTCGGCCAAGACCCTGATGATGGACACCAGCAGCTACAGCGTGGAGCGGCTGAATCAGCTAACCGTCGAGTTGGTGCGTCGCTGTAACCTGCGTCAAGATGTCTACATCCGGCCCACCTTCTACAAGTCCTCCGAGGAAATCGGGGTGCGCCTGCACAACCTCCGCAACGACCTCAGCATCATCATCCAGCCGTTCGGCAACTATATTGACATTGACCGACCACTGAAGGCGGGGGTGTCGTCGTGGCGGCGGATTGACGACAACATGATGCCCGCCCGCTCCAAGCTGACCGGCGCATACGTCAACTCCGCCTTCGCCAAGACCGAGGCGATATTGAACGGCTTCGATGAGGCGATTATGCTGACCGTGGACGGACACGTGGCCGAGGGCAGCGCGGAGAACTTGTTCATGGTGCGCGACGGCAAGCTGATTACCCCCCCGATTACCGACAACATCCTAGAGGGTATCACCCGCGTGACCATGATCACCCTAGCGCGGGAGCAGTTGGGGCTAGAAGTGGTGGAGCGTTCGATTGACCGCACCGAGTTGTACGTGGCCGATGAGCTATTCCTAACCGCCACCGGGGCGCAGATCGCGATCGTCGGCTCAGTGGACCACCGCGCGGTGGGGGGCGGCGGGGTTGGCCCGATTGCCGCTGCGATGCAGCGCATCTACTTCGATGTAGTGCGCGGCAAGCTGCCCCAGTATAGCGCGTGGCTGACTCCGGTGTACTGAAGATGGCCGCATCCAGCCGCCCCACCCCCAGCCTGAACATTCGTAGCTGGCCCGCCGCCCCCTCCGTAGGGGCGGCGTTTGGTGTGCTAGCCCTGTTGGTTACTATCACGCTCATCGGGGGGGCGGGGTGGCTGCTACTGGGGCGCATCCTTAACGCCCAAGCCGACCTTGCCAGCTTCGCGCTCGGCCTGCTGCTGTTCGCCCTGCTCGGCCTCGCCGCCACGCTGGCGTACTGGCTGGCCGCCTACTTTACCCTGCGCTACGCCGCCGACCGTAACGCCCTAATCATTACCTGCGGCGGCCTCACCCACATCGTGCCAATGGCGAACATCCTCGCGATTTACCCCGCCGCCCAACTGGCCGCTCCCCCCAACCTACGCGGCTGGCAAGGGATGCGCTGGCCCGGTTTCCGTGCCGGTCATTTCCTCTTTGCCAGCTTGGACTTCAAGTTGGATGAGCCAGAGCCGCAGGCAATATATGAGCCGCCAGCCGACGAACCCGCCGCACCGGATACCACCGAACCCAACCGCGCCCTCCAAATAGCCACATCCACCACCGACAACCCCAACTCAAACCTCAAACCCCAAACCTCAAACCTCTACACCTACGCTACCGCCCGCCCCAGTCTCTATATCATCACCGAGGCAGCGACCTACGCCATTTCCCCCGCGCAACCGGAGCAGTTCAGCCATGAACTAGTCAGCCGCCGCGCCCTCGGTCCCACCGACAGCCCGGCGGAGACAGAGCAGCGGCGCGGCATCCTTGCCCACCCGGTCTGGGGCGACCGCACCGCACGGGCGATGATACTGTTCGCCCTGCTCATCAACGCCGCCCTGTTCGCCTACCTCTGCCTACAAGCGGACAGCCTGCAACCCTTCCTCACCATGCACTGGAACGCGCTGGGCCAGCCCGACCGCATCGTCCCCGCGGGGGAGGTGTTCCGCCTGCCCGCCTTCGCCCTGCTGGTGGTGGCCGCCAACACCGCCCTCGGCCTCTACGTGCAGCTACGCGACAACACCGCCGCCCGCTTCCTCTATGCAGGCGGGGCGGCGGTGCAATTGGTGTTCTGGGCGGCAGCTTTCAATATCATCAAGATTTAGCCATATTTCCGGTGGAGGTATATATGCAAGACCAATCTCCCATACCCACTGAGCCTGCAAATGGTTATCCTAAACGGGTACTCGAACTGTACACCAAGTCGGCAAGTCAATGGCTTGCACACCGCCCCGGTATCAAATTGCTCCGCTCACAAAGGTGCGATTATCTGGAACGCAGATGCCTGAAAATGCGTAAATCAAACCCTGAGGTTACGCTAGGAACTTGCACTGTCGGCTTCAAGGGTGATGCGGTCATCATCTGTCCCTATCGGTTTCTACAAGGGATGCAGATTTTCAGAGATGCGCTGCCCTTGCTTGATAAACACGAGCAGGGCAACCAAGTTCATGTTGTATCTGAAGTAGAGATACCGGGCGGCAATGTAGACTTCTTTGTAGTTTCGACAAAGGATGGTGAAATACGCGACTACCTTGCGCTAGAGGTACAAACACTGGATACCACTGGAACCGTTTGGCCCGCTAGACAGGATTTTATTATCGCCAATGTGGAAGCATCAGCGGAGGCTAGGGTGGGAAGCTATGGGATGAATTGGAAGATGACGGCAAAGACAACTTTGTTGCAAATACATCATAAGGCGAAGACGCTTGATCACTTGGGTAAGAAGATAGTGTTGGTAGTTCAGGATTGCCTTTATCGTTATATCAGCGCGGAGTTCAATATCTCTGAGGTACAAGCGGCGAATAGGTCTGATAACGTTCACTTTCATATCTATGGGCTAAACCAGCAAGCAGAAGGTTCATTCAGCCTGAGCTTGGCCGATTCATATAGCACAACTCCGCATGGTATTGAGCTTATGCTAGGCACCAGCCGCAAGGTTGAGATTTCCGATGATGAATTGAAGACAAAGATTGGGGCGAAGATTAGCGGGCGCACTCTCCTTAGCGATGCTTTCCACCCACTAGACGTGCCAACGCAGGTAGAACAAAGCGGCTCTTAGCATCCTCTTGATTAAAATAGGACTTACGCACTTCAGCAGGGCGGGCAACCGCCCGCCCCTACCAAATTAGGCGGGGATGACCCCCGACTGCGTAAATCCTATTAAAAGATGAACCCTAGCTGGCGAGTCAGGCGGGCCTCCGCCGTATCAATATACTCCTGATACAAATCAATGCCGATGAAGCGACGTTGCAAGAGGAGCGTGGCTAGCGCACTTGTACCTGTACCCAAAAAGGGGTCTAGTACAACCCCACCCAATGGGCAGGTAGCTTTAATGGGGATAGTGCAAAGTTGCAGCGGGAAGGGAGCGCAATGCGAGTCGGTTCGCCATTCATCTTCGGGGATAATATCCCACACGTCGCCCGGCTTGCTGCCTTTAGCGTGATAAGGCAGGATATAAAACCCTTTCTTTGCCAACTCTACCGCACGGCCAGACACGAGAGTGGAGTCTGAGTGGGTAGTGCGTTGCTGTCCTCGGATAATCATACGGAAGTCAGATATTTCGCCGTTAGCCACCTTGATCAAAGCGGCATCCAGTGTTTGCAAGGCTGCCTGCTTCTCGGTCTCCGATAGGCTGGTACTTCGCATAATCTGGCGGCGATAATTGACACCGGAAACCCCAGTACCCGTTACCAGTACCCCATCCTTGATAGACGTAGGGAGAGCGTCATTACGAATCGCATCAACATCGTAATAGTATGATCTCTGTTTCACAAAATGGAAAAGGAACTCGTGAACATTACGTAGCTTATCTTTAGCGTTGTCTGGGGCACCTTTTACCTTATGCCAGACCACATCGTTACGCAGTATCCAGCCCTGCATATCCTGAAGGTGAATCGCTACCCGCCAAGGTATACTTGACTGCCGTTTGTCATTATAGGTATCGCCAATATTCAGCCAGAACGAACCGCTTGGCTTCAATACGCGCCAAACTTCGTTGAATACTACCCCCAGTGCTTGCACGTATTCGACAACTGAGGGCTCCTCCCCAATTGCTTGACCGCTAGCAATCCCACTACTCCCGCCATAATCGCGCTGATGCCAGTATGGAGGGCTAGTAATTACCATATCTACAGACGCTGCGGGGAAACACCTCAAAGTAGTAAGCGCATCCCCAGCTAGAAGCAAATATGGGGGCAGGCCATCGCTTTGAAGAAAACGACGAACCCTCGACTCGATGCTTAGGGTGTTATCGGTGAAAGGCGGGGCGCACCGTTCACTAGGCCAATCCGCGATGTGCGTTGCTACGCCCTCATCTACACGATGCCCGGCCTCCAGCCCCTCATCATCCACCATGTGGGTTTGCGTTGCCAACTCTCTTCTCCTCATTAGCCCTGTTAATAACATTATACCCGATAAGCGAATGCAAGAAATACCCCTCCGCCCACCATTGCGCCGAACGCCGAACTGATGAAGTTGACCGCATCGTTGTTCAGCCACCGCCAGCCGCGCAGATAGCGGTTGGTGGTGCCATCGGGGTCAATCGGCTTCTCGGTGTCCTTGCCCCGCCGCTCCGAGTAGTACAACGCCTGCACCGTCGCCCCCAACAAGCTGTCGCACAACGCCCCTGCCACCCCGCCGATGAGCGCGACCGCCAAGATGAGCAAGCCCTGCCCCAGCGTGGTCAGCTCCGAGGGGCGGTCCAGCAGGTAGCGCAACCCCAGCAACCCCAGCGCGACCACGCCTATCAGCAGCCCGCCGCCCGCCG
>JBBSEE010000225.1:0-5423 GCA_038239995.1 Chloroflexia bacterium
AGCTGGCGGCCATCCCCGCCTTGTTGCCCGCGGCACGGGATAGGTTCAGGGCCTCGCTGTAGCAAGCATCGGCGGCATCTTGGTCGCCCTGTGACGAGGCCAGCCCGCCGCGGTGGATGAGCAAGCCAATCAGGGTGGAGTGGTCGTCGAGACGGCGGGCGAGGGCCAGACCCTCATCGAGCAGGGTGCTGGCTTCGGCGTTATCCCCCTGCTGGAGGGCCAATGCTCCCGCCCCATTCATCGCTTTAGCCCATAGTGCAGGCGCGGTGGCGAGGTCGGCCAACGCGGTCGCCAGCCAGCGTCGCCCCTCGGCAACATGGCCGCGTACCTCCCAGAACTCCCACAAGTATACCCCGAAGCGCAGGGCCATGGTCGCATCGTGCTGCTGTACCGCCCACGTCAAGGCGGCGCGAAGGTTGTCATGCTCCTGTTCCAACATGGCGAGGATGCGCGTCTGTTGGGCACTGATTAGCTGCGGGGCAGCTTGCTCGGCTACCCCCAAGTAATAATCGGCGTGTCGCCCGCGCAGGGTCTGCTCCTCACCGCTGGCGGTCAATTGCTCCAAGCCGAACTCGCGTACTGCCTTCTGCATGGTGTAGCGAGAAGCGTCCTCTTGCGTGGCATCGCCCTCGGCCAGCTTCTCCAGCGCATACTCCTGTATCGTTTGCAGCATAGCAAAGCGGGGCGGGTTGCTGGTGTCCTCCACTTCTCGCAGCAGGCTCTTGTCCACCAGCGAAGCGAGCCGCTCAAGCACATCCACCCCCATCCCCGCCTCAGCACCACAAACCGCCGCCGCTGCCTCAAGGGTGCAGCCACCCACGAACACGGCGAGGCGAGTGAACAGCCGCTTCTCCGCCTCGTCGAGCAAGTTGTAGCTCCAATCAATCGCCCCGCGCAGGGTGCGCTGGCGGGTGGGCAAGTCCCGCGCCCCGCCGGTGAGCAGGGCTAGGCGATTGCTCAGTTGCTCCAACATGGCGGGGGGCGACAGTTGCTTGACCCGCGCAGCAGCCAGTTCGATTGCCAGCGGCAGGCCATCTAGCCGCACACAAATCTCGGCCACAGCGGGGGCGTTGTCCACGGTGAGGGCGAAGTCGCGCCTCGCGGCTTGCCCCCGCTGCACGAACAGGGCGACGGCGGGATACTGGGCGAGTTCGTGGGGGGCGGGCAAACGCTGTAGCGGGGGGATGGTGAGGGGGGCGACCTCATACTCATGTTCACCATCGAGGTGCAGCCCGATGCGGGAGCTAACCAGCACCTTGAGCATGGGGGCAGCGGCCAGCAACTCACCGACGAGGGGGGCGGCGGCCACCACCTGCTCGAAGTTGTCCAGCACCAGCAGCATTTGCTTGTCTCGTAGGTATTGTTCTAGGCTGGCGGCTAGCGTCTGCCCCGGCTCTTCCTTCACCCCCAGTGCCTGGGCGATAGTGGAGGCGACTAGTTCGCGGTCACTAATCACCTCAAGGGGGATGAAGAATACGCCATGCTCAAACTCATCGAGCAGGTTGGCGGCGACTTCGATGCTGAGGCGGGTCTTGCCCGTGCCGCCCGGCCCAGTGAGGGTGGTAAGGCGGACCGCGGGCTGGCGCAGCAAGTCGCTGAGGGTGGCAATGTCGCGTTCGCGGCCCACGAAGGAGGTAAGCTGGGCGGGGAGGTTGTTGGGGCGGGAGTCCAGCGTCTTCAGCGCGGGGAAGTCGCTGGGCAGGTCGGGGACGATAGGCTGGTAGAGGTGTTCGAGGTCGGCAATATCGCGCAATTGGCGGGGGCCGAGGTCGCGGAGGGATACATCGGGGGGTAGGCGGTCGCCGACAAGGGCGCGAGTGGTGGCGGAGAGCAGAATCTGGCCGCCGTGCGCCACCGCAAGGATGCGCGAGAGGCGATTGAGCAGGGGCGGGCCGAAATAGCTGCCATCCACCAACTCGGCCTCACCGCTATGCAGAGCCATCTTCACCGCCAGCTTGCCCAATTCCCCCCAATCGGCGGCGATAATGGCCCGCTGCGCTGCGAGGGTGGCTTGGAGGGCGGTGGCGGCGGTAGGGAAGGCGGCGCAGAAGTTGCTGCCGATTAGCTGGAAGATGTAGCCATCATGATACTCAATCGCCTGCCGCATCGTCTCTTGGTAGCGGGGCAAGGCCGTGTACATCGCGGCGGGCTGTCGCTCCCAGCGGCGGGCACTGCCCTCGATGTCGGCGAACATAAAGGTGACATTGCCAACCGGCAGAGGCGCGTTGTTTTGTGGCTGGCGGGGACTTTCCGACACGAACAAGCTCCTTTGGTTGACATATTATACAACACTTGCGGGGTGGGGCGCATCCAATCATCTTCTTTATGATTGGATGCGCAAATCTTCGCCAATCAGCCGCGCTGCCAACCGCCCAGAGAGGGTGACGAGCGGCACGCCGCCGCCAGGGTGGGCACTGCCGCCCGCGAAGTAGAGCCGCTGGATGTCGCGGGCGCGAATGGGGGGGCGGAGGAAGGCAGCCCAGCGTGAGTTGGACGACAACCCGTATATTGCCCCCCGCCATGCACCGTAGCGTTCCGCCAAATCATGGGGAGTGATAATCTGCTCATACTCGATGTCCTGCGTCAGGTCGAAGCCGAACCCTTGCAGCCGCGCGAGGATGCGGTCACGGTAGGCCTGCTGGTGCCGCTCCCACCAATCGCCATCGGTTTGTTCGGTAATATATGGGGCGTTGACCAGCAGAAAGATGTTTTCGCACCCCGGCGGGGCTTGGCTGGGGTCGCTTTTACTGGTGGCGGCAAGGTAGATAGTCGGCTCATCGGCGGGACGGTGGTGGGTGAACATCGCCTCGAACTCGGCGCGGTAATCGCCACTGAAGAAGATATTGTGGTGGGCCAGCCCGGCCAGCTTGCGCCGTATCCCCAACAATATAACGAATCCAGAGCCGGAAGGTTGGATGCGCTGCCGCTTTTGCTCATTATAGGCACGGCCATGTGGTATCAACTTGCTATAGCTGTGCAATACGTCTACGTTGGACAGCACTGCCCGCGCCCGCACCACGCGGCCATCAGCCAGCCGCACCCCCCGCGCCCGCCCCCGCTCTACGATGACCTGTTGCACGGGGGTGGCAAGGTGGATAGTCGCGCCCATCTGCTCGGCCAGCGCAGCCATCGCCTCGGCAATGCGATATATACCCCCCGCCACATACCAGCCACCCAGCCCATATTCAACATAAGGAATGACGCACAGGGTAGCGGGGGCAAGGTAGGGGGAGGAGCCGTTGTAGGTAGCATAGCGGTCGAATAGTTGCTGTACGCGAGGGTCGGCGAAGTAGCGGCTGACGGTTTGGTGCATGGTGCGAAAGGGGTCAATCCGCAGCGGGTCTAGCGGGGAGCGGAGCAAGGCCCGGAGCAGGTCGCGCCGCTCAATGCTGCCGTAGATGAACACATTGGCGGTGCGCCGGTACAAGTCGTGGGCATGGGCGAGGAAGCGGGGGTAGGCGACAGCAGCGGCGGGGTCGAGGGCGGCAAGTCCTGCCTGCATGGTCGGCACATCGGTGGATGCGTCTATGGTTGCGCCATCCGACCAGAAGTAGCGGCAGAGCGGCTCTAGTGGGGTGATGGTGAGGTAATCTTCCAGCCTGCGGCCACAAGCGGCGAAGTGTTCGGCCAGCACATGGGGCATGGTCAGCAAAGAGGGGCCGGTATCGAACTGGTAGCCCGCCGCCCGCACCACGTTCATCTTGCCGCCGACAGTGGGGTTCTGCTCGTAAACGGCCACGCGGAAGCCCGCCGCCCCCAGTCGCGCCGCGGCGGCCAGCCCGCCTATCCCTGCCCCGATAATCGCCACGTCTAGGTCGGTCATCGCATTGCTCCCTTTTGTTTAGCTGATAATACGCACGAATGGCGAAGATTGACAACCCGCTGGCCGATTGTGCTATAATAGCGGCATAAATCACCGGACCCTGTCCAGCGTGGGGCGGGGATGCGTATAAGGAGGTGCCCCGACGATGGAAGTGCCAACGCCGCTACTGCAAATCGTCCCCCAAGCCAGCGTGCTGCTGCATGAAGAATACGACGAGGGGCGGGCCGCGCGGCTGGCGGCCAAGATAAAGGAGGATGGCATCCTCAAAGACCCGCCCATTGCCGCCCGCCTACCTGATGTCAGTCAGCTAATCGAACTAGACGGCACCAACCGCCTCGTCGCTCTGCGGCAGATGGGCCTCGATTGTGCGCTGGTGCAGGTGGTAGACTACCTCGACCCCGCGCTCCGCCTCAGTGCATGGTATCACATCGTACATAGCTTTGTCCTCGACGACCTGATGGCGGCGGTGCAGCGCATTGATGGTATCACTCTTGAACATACCACTCGTGAGCAAGCCGACACCCTACTTGCCCAGCGCAGCATCATCGCCTACCTGTCGCCCAGCAGCGACCCTGCTGCCGCCTATGCGATAGTCTGCATCGCGGATTTGACCAAGCAGGCGCACGTGCTGAACCAGATGGTGCATCTGTATAAATACCCCGGCGGCGGGCCGGTACGCCGTATCAGCAGCGAGGAAGGGGCAAGCTGGCCGCAGCACGGGCCAGTGGGCGAGGGACAGGCCGAGGGCATTATGGTCGCCTTCCCCACCTACACCCCGCATGAGGTCGCGGAGATGGCCCTGTCCAGCCACCTGTTGCCCAGCGGTGTGACCCGCCACCTGCTGCCCGTTCGCGCCCTCGGTGTCAACCTGCCGCTCGATGTGTTGACCGCAGCGTACAGTATGGATGAACGCAACGCACTATTGGAACGCCTTGTCGCCGAACGTGCCCGCGCCGGTCGGGTGCGATTGTACCACGAACCGACCTTTGTGTATGATGATTTAGCCGGATGTTGGATAGAAAAGGGGATACCCTGATGACCAAGCGAACTCACCTTCTTAGCCTGCTGCTGCTGCCGCTAATCACCGTGATGCTGGCGGCGTGTGGCGGGGAGCAGGCGGTGCAACCGGCGACCGGCAGTGGATCCACGGTCACCCAGAGCCAACCCAACCCACCAGTAGCCTCATCGCAGTCGCAAGGCCCATCTGCGCCGGTTGCCGATGCGGTGGCCGCGCACCCGCAGATGATAATGTTCTCCACCACATGGTGTACGATTTGTAAGGCGATGCGCCCCATCGTCAGCGACCTGAAGACCGTCTACCAGAGCAAGGTTGACTTCCGCGAGATTGACCGTGAAGACCCCGCCAACGCCGCGATTGTCGCCAAGTATCACATCAACGCCCAGCCCATCTTCGTGTTCCTCGACCGCAAGGGCAGCTATGTGGGCGAGATTATTGGTGGCACCGACCGTCGCACGCTGGAGGATGCCCTAGACCAAGTGGCGGCTACGCAGTAGAGGCAGGGCGAGTGCAACCCGCCCCTACGTCATCCGCTTTTTCCGCTGCTCCGCTGAACCTAATCCGCTGGCAGGTTGCCCCCAC
>JBBSEE010000226.1:0-5422 GCA_038239995.1 Chloroflexia bacterium
GGGGGGGGGGGTGGGGGGGGGGGCTGATCGGCACATGGGTGATGAGCGCAATGCGTACCGCCCTGCTGCCACCCGGCCAACCGGCAGAGTGGAGCAAACGCGAACGCGAATTGCGCGGGCGAGGCAGTGGGCCGGACGACGCGACCGAAAAGGTGGCAAATCGGCTGGCTAAGGCCGCGCTGAAGCGTAATCTCAACAAAGGGGAGAAGCAGGTGGCCGGGCCACTGGTGCATTACGCGATGGGCACCAGTGCGGCCAGCCTCTACGCAGGCGCAGTCGAACTGGTACCGTCAATCGCGGCTAGTTATGGCCTACTGTTGGGGCTAGGAATGTGGCTGGCGGATGAGCTAATCGTCCCCGCCCTCGGCCTGACCACCCCACCTGCCGCGATGCCCCCCTCATCGCATCTCTACAACCTCGCCAGCCACCTTGTCTACGGCTTGACTGCCGATGTGGTACGCCGCGTCATCAGTAGAGCGTAATGAGGGAGGCCTAATCGCCCAGTTGTGCCTCGATGGCGGCCACGCGCAGGGGCATTTCTAGCTGTTGGAACAGCTTGCTCGCCTCGGCTAGCAGAGTGTGGGCGGCGGCCCGATACTCTGGCTGGCTCTCGACCTCGGCGCGGCGTTGCAGCATCTGTGCATACTCGGTCAAGGCGGCGGCGCGTTCGTAGGGGCTGAATATCGCCCGCTGTTGTGCCCGCTGGAACAGTTCATCCGCTGTGTCCCACTCGCCCAGCGCGGCGTGCAGCACCGCCTCGGCATGGTCAATCTGCCCCGCCAACTTCGCCGCGCTCTCCTCTTCCCGCAACGCCGCCAGCGTATGCAGGTGACGGTGAATGCGCTGCTCATTGCCCAAGTAGGCATAATAGTGGGCAAGGTGCAGGTCCACCTCGCGCTTCATCATCACGCTCCGCGACACCCCCTCCAACGCCCGCATCACCTTGCCGTACCAATCCTTTGCGGCGTGGCTCTGGCGCACCAGTTCGATCAGCACAAGGGCAACGTGTTCCTTCACTAGCTCATTATTGGTCGGCTCGGCCAGCGTGTGCGCTTCATGGATAAAGTCCTCGGCCTGCTCAAAGTTGCCGGAGCGGGCATGAATGCCGCCAATCTCGCCGAGGATGAGGGCTTGAGTGTCCACTCTATCTACTTGGGGGAGCAGCTTATATGCTTGTTCAGCGTATTCGAGGGCGCGAGGGAATGGCCCATACTGGACATGAAACCACGCCAGCAGCCGGTAAATCTCCGCAATGGTATCGTAGTCATTGGTGAGTGCGGCCTGTTCCAAGGCCCGCGCATAGCTGCTCTGCCCTTTGTCAATCTCCCCATTTTCCACGTACATGATGCCGAGGTTGGTCAGGGTGCGGGCGGAAATCATGTGTTCGCCCGCGGCGTTTGCCACCAAGCTGCTACGCTCGTAGTATCGCGTCGCCTCATCTATATCGCCCCGATAGTAGTGGATAGTGCCAATCAACCCCACGGCGCGGGCCAGCAGGTCCTTGCCCGCGCTCTGTTGCTCCAAATTGGCGACCGCTAGCTCTAGCTCGGCCTGCGCCTCGTTCATCTGACCGTTCACATAGTAGATGTAACTCTGTAGCCAGAAGGCTTGGGCGGTGAACAGACGGCGGTCGCGTTCACTTTTGCTGAGGGGGAGCATCTCCACATCGGCGAGGCCGAGGTTGAGCTTGGCAAGGTCGAAGCGGCCTTTTTTAATCGCATCTTGGGCGCGGTCGAGGTGTAGTTGGGCGCGAGTAGCCCGCAGCGATGCGCCGCATTTGACGCAGTGGTGGGCTTCTTCGAGGTTGGTCGCGCCGCAGTCAAGGCAATTCATCAGGCCCGCTCCTTTGCGTGAATGCCTTGAGTATAGCATAGACTGAGGGGCGCGACAAGTTAAGGCGCGGTGGCTTACTTATTCTTATTGCGCTGGAAGAACAGTGAGCCGAGTACCAGCACGATGCTAGCAACCAGCAGCACGGTGCTGACCGCGTTCACCTCTGGGGTGATACCCACCTTCACCGTGTCGTAAATCTTCAGCGGCAGGGTGGTGCTGTTCGGGCCAGCGGTGAACTGGGTCACGATTACGTCGTCAATCGAGAGGGTGAAGGCCATCAACGCGCCGCCGATTATCCCCGGCATCAATAGGGGCAGGGTGACACGGCGGAAGGTTTCCAATTCGTTCGCCCCCAAGTCCATCGCCGCCTCCTCCAGCCGCTTGTCGAAGCCATGCAGCCGCGCCCGCACAATCACCGCCACGAAGGGGATGTTGAAGACGATGTGGGCGATAGTCACCGTGACCATACTGCGCTGGGTGCCGATTGCCACGAAGAAGAGCAGCAGCGATAGGCCCATCACTATCTCTGGGATGATGATGGGTAGGTACATCACCCCCTCGAATATCGCCTTGCCGAGGAACTTGAACCGCTCTAGGGCCAACGCCGCCATCGTCCCCACGATAGTGGAAACGCCAGTGGAGATGAGCGCAATGGTCAGTGTCCGCATCGCCGCGTCGCCCATTTCGGTATCGTGGAACAGTTGCTCGTACCAGCGGGTGGTGAAACCGGCCCAGTTCACCCCGCTCTTGCTGTCGTTGAAGCTGAAGATAATCAGCACGATAATCGGGGCGTAGAGGAACACGAACAGCAGGGCCGCGTTGGCCCGCATCAGGTTGGCCCCCAGCCAGCGGGGGGTGGATAGTCCGGCGTGGGGGCGGGGACTGGCAACCTGTGCCTGCGACCGGCTTCCTACTGCCGCGCTATCAGTCGCGGTAATCGCGGCGTGCATCTGCTCCGCGCCTTGTGGCATCTTCAGTACGCTCACAGCGTCTCCCCCCTTGCGCCATTGCCTTGCGCGACGCGGAAGTAGATGAACACCGAGGCCATCACCATCGCCATCAGGGCGATGCTGAGGGCCGAACCGAACGGCCAGTTGCTGCTCTTCAGGTAGGCGGTCTGTATCGAGTTGCCAATCATGATAATCTTGCCGCCGCCGAGGATGTCGGAGGTGACGTAGCTGCCCACCACCGGGATGAACACGAGGATGCTGCCCGCCAGTATCCCCGGCAGGGTCAGGGGCAGCAGCACGCGGCGCAGGGTGTAGAAGGTGCCCGCCCCCAAGTCCTGCGCCGCTTCGATGAGCGAAAAGTCGAACTTCTCAATCGCGGCGTAGAGCGGCACCACCATGAAGGGCAAGTAGCCATACACCAAGCCGATAATTACCGCGTTCTCGCTGAACAGCATATTCAGCGGCTGGCTGGTCAACCCCAGCCCCATCAACACCCCGTTGACCGGCCCCTCCTTGCGGAACAGCAGTTCCCATGCGTAGGTTCGCACGAGGAAGTTGGTCCAGAACGGGATCATCACCAGTAGCAGCAACGCGCTGCGCCACTTTTCGCTGCGCCGCGCGATGAAGTAGGCGAACGGATAGCCCACTGCCAAGCACAGCACGGTGGTGAGCAGCGCGTACCAAACCGAGCGCAGGAAGATGTTGATGTACAGGGGGTCGAAATCGCCCGCGAAGTTGCTGAACATCGCCCGGTAATTGTCGAAACCGAGGTGCGTCCAATCCACCCCGCCGTATGTCACCTTACCGGCGAAGCTGACCCCCACCACGATGAACAGGGGCACCACGAAGAAGACCCCCAGCCACACTAGCGCGGGCAACAGCAGGCCGAACGCCTGCACCCCCTTGCGCTTGCGTAGCCAGCCAGCCACCCCCGGCCTTGCCGTTACAGTTTGTGCCTTTGCCAATTGCTTATCCCCCAGATTATCAGTTTTGAGTTTTGAGTTTTGAGTTTTGAGTTTGCTGATTAGGTTTTGAAATACACCACAGACTTTCATTCATCACTCATCACTCATCACTATCTTTCCAGCAGCAGGGTGACGGCGGGCGACCATTCGACTAGCACTTCCTCATGTTCGGCGTAGCGTCCGCCATCAGCGGCGGCGTAGGGGAAGCTGGTCGGGTAGCTGGCGGTCGCGTTGGCGATGCCCACGCCGTCGTTCTGTCGCTCGACGGTGAGGTTGACATCGCCGCGCAGATTGACCACGTACTGGGTGGTGGTGCCCATATATATCGCCCGCTCGATACGGCCCACCGCGCGGTTCAGGCCATTGCTGCTGGTCTCCTGCCCGTCGGCGATGCGGCTGAGGCTAATCTTCTCTGGGCGCACCGCGAGGGTCACGTCGCTGCCGCTCTGCACCCCGTTCTGGCGCGGGGCACTGACCAGCAGGTTATCGCCGCCTATCTTCACCCGCACCATCTCACGGTCTACACTCGCCACCGTGCCGCGCAGGAAGTTGCTCTGCCCGATGAAGTCGGCCACAAACTTGCAGTTGGGCCGCTCGTAAATCTCCGCCGGGCTGCCCACTTGCAGCACCTTGCCGCCATCCATCACTGCGATGCGGTCGCTCATGGTCAGGGCTTCCTCTTGGTCGTGGGTCACGTAGATGAAGGTAATGCCCACCTGCGTTTGCAGGTTCTTCAGTTCGATTTGCATCTCCTTACGCAGCTTCAGGTCGAGCGCACCGAGCGGCTCATCGAGCAGCAGCACGGCAGGGTGGTTGACGAGGGCGCGGGCAAGGGCGACCCGCTGCTGCTGCCCGCCGCTCATCTGGCGGGGGCGACGCTTGCCATAGTTGCCCAGCCGCACCAAATCGAGGGCCTCCTGCACCCGTGTGGCAATCTCCGCCTTGTTGCCCGCATGGGTCGCCTCTAGCCCGAAGGCCACGTTCTCGGTTACGCTCATATGGGGGAACAGGGCGTAGCTCTGGAACACGGTGTTCACGTTGCGGCGGAAGGGGGGCACACCCGCGACTGGCTGCCCTTCGATGTATATCTCGCCCGCAGTAGGATGCTCGAACCCGGCAATCATCCGCAGGCTGGTGGTCTTGCCGCAGCCGCTCGGCCCCAGCAGGCTGAAGAACTCGCCCTCCCCGATGCTGAGGTTGACGTTATCTACCGCCGCCACTTCGCCGAACCGCTTGGTGACGTTGACTAGCTCTACCCCTCGCGCCGCTTGCTCGTTAACTTGCATTGCTCCTCCGATGACCCTGCCCCATTTTTCGGGGCGCGAAAGGGGTAACGCTGATGCGCCATTCGCATCAAGAATTACCCCTCGCCGCTGACCGCCCTGCGATTGCCGCAAGGCATACGGAAAGGCCAGGCTCATAAGGCTTGGATAACTGCTGCCTCAAGAACGCTGGCCTACCACTGGTCGGTTGTTCGATTGTCGCTTGCCGCCGCCTTGCTTTGGCAACGTAAAGTTGCCCACCCCGCCATGGGGTGAGCCGCGACCCGAACTCAACCAGCCTTAGCCAGCTTTGGATTGTAGACGATGGTGTACACGATACCTATTTTCTACACATCTAATCTGAAATTACGGTTGGCATCAACCGGGGTGGCAAAGCGCATCCCCCCGCCGA
>JBBSEE010000227.1:0-5420 GCA_038239995.1 Chloroflexia bacterium
AAATGCGCTACTTACGACATCACCAATATGGCCTCGCTGATAGAAGAAAGTCAATCAACAACCATCCCATCCCGATACATAGGATAAGACAAGCCATTGCCTTCAAGGGCGATAGCCCGCTTACATAGGGCCAATCCACCCCTCGTTTGAAGCTGCCAAAAAACATCCCCAGCCCAATTACAAGGCCTACTAGCAGAACAATCGGCTCCAGCCATGTGAAGCTACCCGCTCCATACTCAATAAGAGATGGGTATGGGTGGTTCAACCACCAATCAAGTGTCCCTGCCGGTGCTTTACCCCATTGCGCCACGTAACTGATGGCAGGTCCGTATCCCCCGAAAAAGGTGAGGCCCACTAGCAGCGGGACGAAGAGCCATACCTTGAGCAGTCTGCTCAGGGGATACTTGACTATACCCAGCCGTCGCTGCCACCGGGTAGGGGGCAAGGGGTAGTCATCCTCATCGTCGCTGGCTAGCATCCTTGCGACAACCATGGTCGGCAATATGCTAGTCGGCTTCTGCGCTGCTGATGGTATCGCCGTCAACGGCCCGCGATAATCCTCGATGAGCGTGGCTGGTTGCTCATCAGCATCGGCGATGTGCTGCTGCGCTTTTTCGGTTGGATGATCAGCGTCCATATATATGGATACCGCAAACAGCCTGCTTTGGTTCATCCCTCATCTCCCTTCCGTTTGCCCTCAGCCCGCCAACGTAGTATAATAGCCCCGCGCTTATATTGACACCAAGGAGAGGGGAAACAGGCTGATGTGGGAAACGTTTAGCAAGGAAGAGGTGCTGGCCTATCGGCGGCGGCATCGCGGGGTGATTGGGGTGCAGAGCAAGGTGCCGGTGCGTGATGCGTCCGCCCTCAGCCTGCTCTATACCCCCGGCGTGGCGGCAGTCTGCCTAGAGATTGCCGACCACCCTGATGCTTCGTTCGACTACACCTGTCGCGGCAACACCATTGCCCTGCTCAGTGACGGCTCGGCTATGCTAGAGGTGGGCAACGCTGGCAGCGAGGCGGCCCTGCCCGTGCTAGAGGGCAAGTCGGTCATCTTCAAGACCTTTGCGGGCGTGGACGCGGTGCCGATTGTGCTGAAGAGCCAAGATACCCAACTTTTCATCAACACCGCGGTCGCCCTACTGCCCGGCTTCGGGGCGATTACCATCGAGGATGTCTCCTCCCCCCGCGCCTTCACTTTGGAGCGTGTGCTACAGCGGGCTGCCGATGTGCCAGTTTTCCACAGCCACGCTTATGGCACTGGCGTGGTGGTGCTGGCCGCGCTGCACAACTCGCTCAAGCTGGTGGGCAAAGACCTGCGTACCGCCCGCATCGTCATCAATGGGGCAGGGGCGGCGGGGATTGGCACCGCGCGGCTGCTGCTCAAGGCCGGGGTTGACCCCAACAACCTGATTGTCTGCGACCGCATGGGGGCGATTCACGCCAATCGTTCGCAGCAGATGAACTGGGCGAAGTGGGAACTCGCCAAGCTAACCAACCGTGACGAGCGCAAGGGCAAGCTGGACGAGGTGCTGAAGGATGCCGATGTGCTAGTTGGCCTCAGCGCGGGCAACGTGGTCAGTCGCGAGATGGTCGCCAGCATGGCGAAAGACTCCATCGTCTACGCCCTTGCCGTCCCCATCCCGGAGATTAGCGAGGAAGATGCCCGTGCCGCCGGTGCGCGAGTTACCGCCACCGACCTCAGCACCAGCATGAACCAGCTTGATATGTCGCTGGTCAACCCCGGCGTGCTGCGCGGCCTGCTTGACACCCGCGCCCGCTCGGTCAACGACGCGATGCTCATCGCCGCCGCCGAAGCGTTGGCGGGTATCGTCACCGATGCGGAGCTTGAGCGCGGTATGGTCATCCCCCAATTGTTCGACTTCCGCGTCGCCCCCATCGTTGCCGCCGCAGTCGCCCGCGCCGTGAACGAAACCGGCGAGGCCCGCTTGCAGGTTGACCCCGCCGAAGTCGCCGAGCGCACCCGCACCTTTACCTACGAGGGTGCGTTGCCGCTGCGCCCCCGCCGCAAGTCGGGGGCAGGCTCGTCCTTCAACCTAGAGGAGGGTGCGACGGTAGACAGCAGCGGACGGCAGCGGGGCGAAGATAGCGCAATCGCCGCTACTGAGGATGAGGGCAAGGGCAAGGGCCGTCGCTCGGCCACCAGTTCGCGCACCGCCCTTGCCAGCGAGGGCCGCCCCAGCAGCAACGGCCAATCCACCGCCCCTAGCGAGGTTGTGACCGAGACCATCCGCGAGGACCGTAGCGGCCCGGTGCAGCCCTTGAGCAGTTCGGCGGTGAACATCGCCGAAGAAGCAGTGGAGCTACACCGCCGCTACGGGGGCGTACTGGAAATCCGCAGCAAGATACCAGTGCGTGACGACCGCGTGCTGGAACTGTTCTACCTCCCCCCCTACTCATCCGCCCCCGCCGCGGCGATTAAGAGCGACCCGATGGCGGTCTACGATTACACCACCAAGAGCAACCTCGTGGCCGTGATCACCGATGGCAGCGCGGTCCTCGGCCTCGGCAACATCGGCCCCCGCGCCGCCCTGCCGGTGATGGAGGGCAAGGCGGTGCTATTCAACACCTTCGCCGGGGTGGAAGCCTTCCCCATCTGCATCGCCACCCAAGAGCCAGAAGAGTTCATCAGCGTGGTGCAGAACATCGCGGGCAGCTTCGGCGGCATCAACCTAGAGGACATCGCTGCCCCCCGCTGCTTCGAGGTGGAGGAGAAGCTGAAGGCTCTGTGCGACATCCCCATCTTCCACGACGACCAGCATGGCACCGCAGTGGTGGTGCTGGCCGCGCTGACCGGCGCGTTGCGGGTGGTGGACAAGCAACTCAGCGATGTGCGCGTGGTGTTCAATGGGGCGGGGGCGGCGGGGATGGCCTGCGCCAAGCTGCTCCTCTCCGCCGGGGTGCGCGATGTGATATTGTGCGACCGGCGCGGGGCGATATACAGCGGGCGCAAAGAAGATATGAACCCCTTCAAGGACGAAATCGCCTCCTACACCAACAAGGAGAAGGTGAAGGGCAAGCTAGCCGACGCGGTGCGCGGGGCGGATGTGTTCATCGGCCTGTCGCAAGCGGGGGCGTTGACCGCCGATATGGTGCGGAGCATGGCGGAGCGGGCCATCGTATTTGGTCTCGCCAACCCAGTGCCAGAGATTTGGCCCGCCGAGGCCAAGGCGGCGGGTGCGGCAGTGGTCGCTACAGGCCGCAGCGACCTTGCCAATCAGGTGAACAACTCGCTGGCTTTCCCCGGCATCTTTCGTGGAGCGTTGGACACCCGCTCCCGCTCTATCAACGAGGCGATGAAGATAGCCGCCGCCGAAGCCATCAGCAGCCTCGTCACTGAGCGCGAATTGAACGCCGAGTACATCATCCCCAAAGCGACCGATTACCGCGTCGCCCCCCGCGTCGCGTCCGCGGTGGCCCGCGCCGCGATTGACAGTGGCGAGGCTCGCCTTATCGTCGACCCTGCTGCTATCGAAGAGAACACCCGCTCGTTCATCTACGAGGGGCGGTTGGAACTGCTGGAGCCGCTCGATGTCAAGCCCTGAGCCAACCCCTCCCCCCAACTATCAGCCTGACCGCACCATGATTATCATCATCATCGTGCTGGTCGGGCTGGGGGTAATTACGGCCATTGTCTATGAGGCAGTGTTTGGGGGATAACCGCTCCCGCCGCATCGCCACTTGCTCCCTCGTTCCCTCGGCCTGCGTGCGGGTGGGGGCGGGAGGGTTGGCGAGGTTAGCGAAGTGCTTGCGGGCTTGCGCCATGTAGGTGAAGTATTGGGTGAGGCTGGAGATGAACACGAACACAATGTAGGCGACCAACACCTGCCCCACCGGAATGTCCGCTGCGCGGTCATACATCACGAAGATGACCATAATGGTGCTGAATAGGATGCCGGTGAGGGTGAGCAGCAACACTGAACCCATCTTTGGCCGCCCGCTGATGAACCAACCCGAACCCGGCAACACCAGTTCCGCGAGGCTGGCTCCCAACGCCCGTCCCCGCGCCTGCTCTGGTCGCTTCACCATCGCGCGGTGGTACACGGTGGTCAACTCCGCCGTGCCTCGCCCCAGCGCGGTGAACATGGTCGCGGTGTAGGTGGCCGCGCTGCTACGCCCGATGCTGGCGAACACGTTGGCACTATACATCAGGTAGCCGAAGCCGACAACCGTCGGGCCGGTAATCAGCAGCGCGTAGTACCAGAAGGTGCCGGGGAAGCTGTCCCGCGCCGCCGCGAAGCTAGCCCCATCCTGCACCAGCCCGCCCATCCCCCAGCCCAGCGTGACGAACCCGATGTACATCAAGACTGCGCCCACGAATACGGTGTAGAGTGACACCTGCGCCAACCCCACGCTGAACAGCTGGTGGCCGCTGATGCGGGCAATCAGGTAGAAGGTGTAGACCATCAGCGAGAGGGCCACCGCAGTAATGATGTTCAGTTGGGCGTGGGCCAGCGGGGTGATGAACTCGCCCGCGTCCCCCGCCTTGTCCAGCCACGCTCGGCTGAAGGGCAAGGTCTGAATCACCCCCTGTATCGTGCCGCAGAGCAGACCGGTGGCGGATAGCCCCACTAGCGGGGTCAGCCAGTCGTACTCGGTTCGCACCGAGTTGGGCAAGCGACGGTCGGCCAGCGTCCAGTAGATGTTCACGATGTAGGTCCAGAACCCCACCCCCATCAACGCGGCGAAGAAGGCTTCGGAGAAGGGGTGGAAGAAGCCGAACGCCTCGCGGGCCTGTATCGGGGTGAGGCCGTGATTCAACACCATGTCCCCCTCGACGAAGCCGAGGATAAGCAGCACCACGTAGAAGCCGAACACCCCCGCCATCAGGAAGCGGAACGAGAAGTTCGCCAGCTTGATGCTATGTATCGGCCTGCCCACAATCTTAGGCACGAAGTAGTAGCTGAACCCCATCATCGCAAACATCGCCCCCCCCACAAGGTTGATGTGGGCATGGGCGACCGGGTCAATCTGCGCCCCCGCCTTGCCGGTCTTTCGCAGCCAGTCCACCGCGAAGGGCAGCACCTGTATCACCCCTTGCACCGTGCCGATGAACAGCCCCACCGCCGCCGCGACCATGAACTTGCCGATATAGTAATTCGGCCCCCCGCCGCGCATATTGTCGGCGCGGCCCAGCCCCAGCCCGTCCCGCAGCCGTGTCAGCAGCGCTGGAGCAGGCGCGGTGGCGAGCGCGGCAGCGGCGACCCGACGGCGACGCACCCCGGCGCGGGCGGTTGCTAGCACGTTCCACACGAAAGTCCAGTAGCCCACCCCCATAATCGAAGCGGCGAAGCCCAGCATCCCCTGATGCCAGCCATCGAGGGTGAAGCGGGCGGCCACGTAGGTGTAGCCCTGATGCACGAGGCTGCCCTCCCAGATGCCCATAATTACCATCGCAA
>JBBSEE010000228.1:0-5382 GCA_038239995.1 Chloroflexia bacterium
AAACTGGCGGTGGTGGGGTCGGTGGGTTCGCCGGTCTGCCCCCATTCACTGGAGATGTAGCCACTGCCATTGCTGCTCGGTTCGGTGGCGGCGAAACTGGCGGTGGTGGGGTCGGTGGGTTCGCCGGTCTGCCCCCATTCGTTAGCCATGTAGCCGCTGCCGTTAGGGCTGGCGGGGCCAAAGCTGGGGTTGGTGGGGTCGGCGGGAGTAGAGGGTAGGTGTTCGCGCTCGATGTCCTGTGCGTCAATCGCACTCTGCTCTTGGGCCAACACCGCCTCGTCGCGTCCGTCGAAGATGTAGTACAAGCCCATCGCCCCGGCGATGGCGAAGTATATCCACGCCTGCTCGTAGAACTTGAACATGGTGTTCATGCGGTACATATCGCTGCCCTGTAGGTGGTCAGCAAGGTATACCAGTTCGGTGCCAGTGGTGATGGCGATGGCGACCAACAGATACAAGTTGGTTGCCATCCCCGCGCGGTCGTTGCGCCGCCCGAAGGTGAGGACGAGGCCGAGGCCGAATAGCAGCGCAAGGAAGCCCATCAGCCGCTGGTCGAACACGGCATATTGCAGAATCGCGAATATCACCACGGCACCGAGGGCCAGCAACGGCAGCACGCCGGGCAGAGCCACGCTCAAGCCAATCTCTGGGGCAGACACGGGGCGGGTGAGAACAGCGACCACTTCCGCCCCCTCCACCTTCGGTTTGGCCTGCTCAGGTAGGTAGAAGTCAGGTTTGGCCTCGTCGTCGCTTGCACCCACTCCCTCGTGGTAGGCGGGGAGGGTGGCTTGATGCGGAGAGGGGAGTGATGCGGCAGCGGAGTCACCCACCCCCAGCCCCTCCCGGTGGGAGGGGAGTTCTGTGCCCAGCCCCTCGTGGTGGGCGGGGAGTTCTGGTGCGGCGGGCAGAGTGGCGATGTTGCCATGGTCAGCGGGCGGCGCAATCGCCATGCTGTCGGCGACGAGGCGGTGGCTCTCAGCGGTGCGAACGCGGACTGTGCCACGTATCAGTCGGGTCGCTTCCGGCTGCGTCTCACTCTGAAGGTCGTTGGCGGGGTCAAGCTGCTCGGCATCAGGGGCAGCGGGTTCATCCGGATGCTGGCTGCCGTTGCCGCCGAAGCCGTCGGCCACGAAGCCCGTGACCAAGCGGGGGCGAGGGGCAGGGGCGAGCATCCCCGCTGGCAGCAGGCGCAAGCCGCGCGTTCGCAGCAGCAGATAGGCGATGATTATCAGCACGAACAAGCCCCAAATCACGAGGTACTCGCTGAGGTGGGTGCGCTGGAACAGGGGGAAGTCGTTGCCGGGGATAACCGACTTGCCCTCGTTGATGATGCCCAGCTTGCTATAAAGCACCTTGAAGTTGATATAGAATGGGAGGTAAAAGGTCAGGGCCGCGCCCATCACCGCGCCGAACAGCAGGCCGGTACTTAGCCACGCGCTGGGGTGGTAAATCAACGCCTCCAGCCGCCCATTGATCATCTCGCGCATTAGCAGCGGTACCAGCATCGCGGCCAACAGCACCGCCGCGCCGGTGGGGAAGTCCCACGAGTTAATCACCGCCAACGACCCCACCGTTATCGCAATCGCAAGGTAGGTGAGCAGCCCATCGGTGAAGCGTTCGTGCCACTGCGCCCCCGCGCGGCTGAAGAAGTTGGCAAGCCGCCCCTGCCAGCTAGTCGCCTCACTCGCCACGCGATGCCAGCGGGCGGTCATGCCGCGATCGAGGATGATGTTCAGGGCAAAGGCGAGGCCCAGCATCGCCACCGGAATGGAGATGAGGTGGGGGTGCAAATCGCCGTACAGGAAGCTCCAGAACGGGAACTCGGTAATCGTGCCGGGGATGATGCGGCTGGTGGTCCAGAAGTTGAACCCCGCTGATACCCCCTCTAGGATGCGGCCCCGGTCTACGCCAGCGTTGACCAACTGGTCTTGCAGCCAACCGTACAAGCCGGGATTGATTACGCTCAACGCCTGTATCCCCCCAAAGATGTTGCCAACCAGCATCGCCAGCGTGCCACCCAGCACCCCGTAGCGGATACCCGTGCCGCAGTAAGCGGGATAATCGGCGCGGCGCAGTACGTTGCGGCTCTGTGCGAAGGTGACGGTGTTGTACACGATGCTGGCAATCGCGCTGAAGGCGAGGGCGAACACAGTCGTCATGCAGAAGTTGAAGGCGAAGGTGGGGGCGATGCCGGTCAGCTTGACCAGCACCGCCAACAGCACGTAGCCATAGTAGTAATAGTTAATCGTCCCCCCCGCAAAGAAGGGGTCTTCGGGTGGCATATAGGGCGAACGCAGCACCCCATTGAAGAAGGCGAACTCCATCGGTCGCTCGCCACCATATACTGGCCCCCACAGGTCGGGGTTGAAGGTGCGGAGCCATAGCTGGAAGAGGTAAGCGAGCAGGAAGATGGCCTCGATGGCGATAATCAGCTTGCGGTGAGCCTTCAGCCACGCCCATATCTCGCCCCGATGTCGCACCCAGTAGTAGCCGCTGCCCAGCGCGACGATGAGGGCGGCCACCAATATCCCCCACACCGTGAACATCATGATGTGCAGGCTTGCCATTACCCACGCGAGGAAGCCGACCAGCACGAGGGCTAGCACCTTGCTGAAGGCGTAACCCCTGTCCGGCAGCCAGCGGAACAGACCCCACGTGAGTGGCAGGGCGATGAAACTGAGCAGATACAGGCCGAGCAACCATACGATTGCCCCCAGCCACTGATTGTCCGAGGCGGGCTTGTTCCATGCGTAATCGTCCACCGCTGGCAGATTGCCGACCGGCGTATCCAGCATGATAGTCTTGTCCAGCGGGATACCCTTAGTGCCGGGTTCGGGGTTGTTCACGTACAGCTTGTTCTCGCGCCCGCCAATCGGGGTCTGGTCTAGGGCCTTACCGAACAGGGTCTTCAGTTCGTCGGTAGACAGGTTGCGGGTCTTCTTGAAGATGAAGGTCTTGGGGTGGTCATACACGGTGAAGGTTTCGTCCGCGTTGTCGTCGTTAATCTCGAAGCCGAACAGCGATGGATAGCTGGTGGCTTGATAGACAAGCTCGTAGCCCAGCTTGCCGTTGAACAGCAGGTCGTAGTAGCGTATCGCCATCGGGTAACGCCATGGCAGCTTGGGCACGGTATGGTACAGCCGATTGCTAGCGACCACAATGTAATCGGCCCCGTTATCTATCTGCTTGTTGGTGATGGGGTCTTGACCGCCGTTCATCCATGCGTCGAAGGCTTGCAGGGTGGTGGGGCCGGGGCGGTCAGTGTCGTATATATCAAAGCTGATGTTGGGGTAGCCAGAGCCATATGCGGGCATCCCCTCATCCCACGACTCGCTGCCGACGGTGGCCGAGGGGGGGATGTTGGCGTGCATCCATGTGCTAGCCCGCACATTGGTCTGGGGCTGGCCGTATACCCCGTTCTCGAACGCGGCGGCCCACAGCACCCCGCCGATGATGGCAATCGCTCCCCCCGCCCGCACCGCGTTGGCAAGGGTGAACCACTGGCCGGGGGCGACGTTTGGCTGGCGACGCTTGGCCCAGCGATAAGCGGTCCACAATGCCCCGGCGGTGAGCAGGGCTAGCACTGGCACAATGGGCAGCATATACCGCGCCCACTTGGCCTCTAGGGTGAAGATGAGGACGGCATAGGGCAAGGCCGAGGTGAACAGCAGGGCTTCGCCGGGGCGGGTGAAGCGCAGGTTCATCAGCGCGGCGAAGAAGATAATCACGCCGAGGCCGAGCAGCCCACCGAACACGTAAGGGTTGCTCAATAGCCCCTTGCTCTCGGGGCTGAACAATCCGGCGGTGGTGAGCAACTCCCGGTACGTGCCCACCAGCAGCGCGGGGGCGGCAATGACGAACAGTAGGCCGAGGATACGGGTGAGCAGATAGTTGGTGCGTTCACCGCCGCTCATCGCCCGCATTCTGCGCCATTCGCTCTGCACCAGCCCGCCCACGCCCACGAAGTCGAATAGGTAGCGGAACAGCATGAAGAACAGGGCGGCCATCACTACCGCGCCGAGAATGAGGCCCAGCCCCCACAGCGCGAGGTTGCCTAGCTGGTAAAGCACTGGCAGGGTGCCGATATACTGGCGGGTGAATGGCACATCCGCGCTGGCTAGCCCCTTCATGATGTTGTTCTGTTCGCCCACGATGCGGAGATATTGGGGCAGGCGGAACAGGACGTAGGGTTCGCCAAACTCGAAGGCAACGAGGGTGGCAATCACGCTGGCGACCAGCTTGGGTATCATCCGCCCAAAGGCCGACCATGGCGACTCACTGCCGCTAACCGCAAAGGGACGCACCACGCGACGGGCGAAGGCCGCGCCCAATAGTTGGGGTCGCTGCACGTATATCGCCCGCAGCGCGAAGGCAACGATGAGAGTGAGGGCGAGGGGGGCAATCGTAATCTTGCTCGCCATCGCAAAGCCGAGGCTGACCCCCGCCATCAGCGTGGCGAACCAACTGCCATCCTGCATCACCCGCACCGCAAAGTAGAGCATCAGCACCACGAAGAAGGTGACGAACGAGTCGGTGGCGTAGAAGTGGGCAAGCTGGATGTGTAGCACCGAAAAGGTGATAATCGCCGCCGCGAACAAGCCTGCCCGCGAACTGTACAGCCGCCTACCGATCAAGTAGACCAGCAGCACGGTGCCTATATCCACCAACCCGGACATGAACCGCCCCACGATGGTGATGTGGTCGTAGTCATACCACGGTTGGCCGGTGACACGGGTGGCAATCTCCCCCGCAATCTTGGTGATGTAGATGGGCAGGCTGCCATAGGAGAAGTCGGACCACTCTGGGCGGGTGGTAATCGGGCTGTGGTCGGGGTCGAGCAGGGCCGCCCAGTCGGTGCCGGGCGGGAGGTTGGGGCGGGTGGTCACGCCACTGATGAAGCGTTCGTCGGGGTGGCGGTGGGTAGTGAGTGCGCCGTCGGGGGCGCGGTCGAACATCAGCCCATTGAAGCGCAGGAAGGCGGCGATGAGCAACAGGGCAACCAGCATCCAGCCATCCACGCTGAGGCCCAACCAGCGACGCGCGGGTGGGTCCGGTTCCTCCTCGGTCAGCGGCAGCCCCTCCGGCCCCGCCACTTCACCGTCGGTCGTGGCGACAAGGTTTCGATTGGCCGCAGGTCGTGTTGCGGGGCGCACCCGCATCGCAATTGCGGTCTCAATCGGGGTCGCTTCGGATGGGGGGGTGACATCGGGAAGGTCAGTAGCATGGTCGGCGGCGGTGGGTGCGGGCGCAATGAATTGCGCCCCTATATCATCGGGATTGTGGTCAGACACAGGCACATGGGTGGATGCGGTGTCAACGGGGGAGTCAGTAGCATGGTCGGCGGCGGTGGGCGCGGGCGCAATGAATTGCGCCCCTACATCA
>JBBSEE010000229.1:0-5351 GCA_038239995.1 Chloroflexia bacterium
AGCGTCCACAAGGTGCGCTCGTCTGAGCATTAAGTGGCCCCTCTTTATCAAAGTTGATGTTAGCTGTCTTGTTGACACGGCTATTATACTCATTGCATTGGCTTCAAGCAGAGTGAGTGCATAAATTACAACACATAGCAATGGGCTGAGGTTACGCACCCCAGCCCACTTTCGCTACGATTAGTTTGATTTGCCACTAGGCGGCGAGGTTGCCCTCGTCGTCTATGGCGATTTCGGTGTCGTCGGTGAGGCTACCGTCGTCGAGGTCGGATTCGTCGAGTGCGTCGTCGGCATCGGAGCCACTGAACAGGTTGCCGCTACGGGCAAGGACGGCGGACATCAATTCCGCGTCGCTGCTACCGTCACCGACATTGAACTCACCACCGGCGGCCACCAGCGCGAGGGCCATCTCCTCATCGGAGGTTGCCGCCGCGCGTTCAGCGGTGCCGTCGCCGAGATACTGGTCAATGTCGGTGCCCTGCGCCACCATCTGCTGCTGCCGCTCCAAACGGGCGGCGAGACCGCTGCCTGCGGGGATGAGCTTGCCGATGATGACGTTCTCCTTCAGGCCGCGCAGCCGGTCAATGCTGCCATTGATGGCCGCCTCGGTCAGCACGCGGGTGGTCTCTTGGAAGGAGGCCGCGCTGAGGAACGATTCGGTGTTCAAGCTGGCCTTGGTGATGCCCAGCAGCACTGGGCGAGCGGTGGCCGGTTCGCCCCCCTCGGCAAGGATGCGGGCGTTGATTTCCTCGAAGGTGAAGCGGTCAATCATTTCACCGGGCAGCAGTTCGGTATCGCCAGACGTGTCCACCGTGACCTTGCGGAGCATCTGGCGGATGATGATTTCGATGTGCTTGTCGTGAACGTTCACCCCCTGGGCGCGATACACCTTCTGCGCTTCGTCCACAAGGTAACGCTGCACCGCCTCGCGGCCCTGAATGTGCAGAATCTCTTGCGGGTTCTTCGGCCCCTTGGTCAGGGGTTGGCCGGGGGTAACGTGGTCGCCGCTCTGCACCTCAAGCTGGGCGGAGTGGGGGATGGGATACTCGCGGGTATCGCGCGACTCGTTGCGGATGGTCAGCATATTGCGCTCGGTGTCCACGAACACCCGCCCCGCGATGGTCGCCACTACGTCCTGCGGGGTGTCGGTCTCGCGGCTGCGGGCCAACACCGCGTTTTCGGCCACATCTGCGCCGTCCTTGACCAGCAGTTCGTAGTAGGCGGGCAAGTTGTACTCCTCGGAGTAGACTTCGCTGTTCACCACGGTGAGCTTGCGAATGCCGTCCTCCTCCACAAGGTCGGCCACCCCTTCGATTTCGCTGAGGATGGCGTAGCCCTTGGGCACGCGGGCCTCGAACAGTTCTTCGACACGGGGCAGACCTTGGGTGATGTCCTCGCCCGATGCCACCCCGCCGGTGTGGAAGGTACGCAGGGTTAGCTGGGTGCCGGGTTCACCGATGGATTGGGCGGCGATGATGCCGACCGCTTCGCCTAGCTTGACGATTTTGCCGTCGGCAAGGGAGCGGCCAAAGCACATCTGACAGATGCCGTGCGTGGCCTCGCACATCAGCGGGGTACGCACCTGCACGCGGGTGATGCCCGCCGCCTTCATCGCCTTAGCCTTGTCGTCGTCAATCTCCTCGCCGATATTGACGATAATCTCGCCGGTTTGGGGATTGACGATAGTATCTACCGGATAGCGGCCCACCACGCGGGTCGCAATGCTATCCGCAGAGTCGCGTAGCTGCCGCTCATCGAACCATACCCCGTTCTGCACCCCGCAATCCTCGATGGTGATGACCACATCTTGAGCCACATCCACAAGGCGACGGGTGAGGTAGCCCGCATCGGCGGTACGTAGCGCGGTGTCGGCCAGACCCTTACGCCCGCCGTGCGTGGAAACGAAGTATTCTAGCACGGTAAGGCCCTCGCGGAAGTTGGAGCGAATCGGCAACGGGATGATGCGCCCGCTGGGGTCGGCCATCAGGCCACGCATCCCGGCAAGCTGGCGAATCTGCTTGAAACGTGCCTTAGTCGCGCCGCTGTTCGCTAGGGTGTAGACGAGGCCATAGGGGTCGAGGGTCTTCTGCAACTCGTCGGTCAGTTGGTCGGTGGTGCGGGTCCAGACTTCGATGACCGTCTGGTAACGCTCCTCCTCGGTGAGCAGGCCGCGACGGAATTGCTTCTCTACCTCCTCGATTTCCATATCCGCATCGTGCAGCATCTGTGGTTTCTGGGCGGGGACCACTACATCGGCGACCGAGAAGGTCATGCCGGAGCGGGTGGCGAAGGTGAAGCCGACCCGCTTGATGTTGTCGGCCACCGCCGCGCTCTTAATCGGGCCGAGCAAGTGGTGGCATTCGGCCATCACCTTACGCAGGGCACTCTTGTCCATCTCGAAATTGCGGTAGGCAATCTGCAGCGGCAGGGCATCGTTGAACATCAGGCGACCAACGGTGGTCTCCATCCGTACCGGCTTCGGCTCAAAGCCGTCCTCGAACACGCCGCGCGGCTCCATCCGCACCGTAATGCGGGCTTGCAGGTCAATCACCCCCGCAGTGTAGGCCATCATCGCTTCGTTCTTGTTCACGAATATCTTGCCCTCACCCTTCACGCCGGGCCGCTCTACGGTCATGTAGTAGCAACCAAGCACGATTTCCTGCGATGGCGTGACCATCGGTTCGCCGTTGGAGGGGGAGAGCATATTGTGAACCGCCAGCATCTGCTCGCGGGCCTCGCGCTGGGCGGCGGCGGAGAGGGGCACGTGAACAGCCATCTGGTCGCCATCGAAGTCGGCATTGAAGGCAGAGCAGACCATCGGGTGTATCTGTATCGCGCTGCCCTCGATTAGCACCGCCTCGAAGGCTTGGATTGATAGACGGTGCAGCGACGGGGCACGGTTGAGCAGCACCAGATAGTCCTTAATCACTTCCTCCAGCACATCCCACACCTCGGCGCGAACCCGCTCCACGATGCGCTTGGCACTCTTGATGTTGTGGGCAAAGCCCTTCTCCACCAGACGGCGCATCACGAACGGCTTGAACAGTTCAAGGGCCATCTTCTTGGGCAGACCGCACTGGTGGAGCTTCAGTTCGGGACCGACCACGATGACCGAGCGGCCAGAGTAGTCCACCCGCTTGCCGAGCAGGTTCTGGCGGAAGCGGCCCTGCTTGCCCTTCAGCATATCGCTGAGGCTCTTCAGCCGATGCTTGCCGCTGCCGGACACCACCCGCCCGCGCCTCCCATTGTCAATCAGCGCGTCCACCGCCTCTTGCAGCATCCGCTTCTCGTTGCGGATGATGATTTCCGGTGCGCCCAGTTCGAGTAGCCGCTTGAGGCGATTGTTGCGGTTGATGACCCGACGGTACAGGTCGTTGAGGTCGGAGGTGGCGAACCGCCCACCGTCCAGTTGCACCATGGGGCGCAGGTCGGGGGGGATGACCGGGAGGGCGGTGAAGAACATCCAGTCGGGATGGTTGCCGCTCTTGCGGAAGGCCTCGGCCACCTTCAGCCGCTTGATCGCCTTCTTGCGCCGCTGCCCGCTGGCAGTAATCGTCTCCAAGCGCAGGTCTTCGACCATCTTGTTCACTTCCAGCTTGCCCACGATTTGGCGTACCGCCTCTGCGCCCATCCCCGCGCGGAAGATGCCGGGGTAAGCGTCATGCAGTTCGCGGTACTTCTGCTCACTAAGCAGGTCGTGGGGCTTGATGTCCTCGACCAGTTCCTCATGCTTGCGCTTCAGTTCCGCGTTGATGGCTTCGATTTGCTTGTTCGCCTCGGCCATAATCGCTTCGGCCTCTTGGTTGCGGCTGTAGCTGCGCTGGTCGCGCTCGGCGGCGGCGAGGCTCTGGCTGTCGGCTTGGCGGCGGCGAGTGTCGGCCTCTAGCAGGCTGGTGCGGGTGGCGACCAGTTCGCTGAGGCGACTGAGCGTCTCATTGGTAATCGGCTCGCCCGCCTTGACGAGGGTTTCGCCCAACGCCTCTAGCACAATGTTATCCTCGGCATTCTCACCGATTTGGGCGTTGATTTGGCTGCGGAGGGCCTTTACCTCGGTGGTGATGGCGGCGGCTTGCTCGTTGAAGGCGGTTTCGATGTCGTGGCGGGTGCGCTTGTCGTTCTCCTCCAACTCGGCCATGAAGGCGGCGAGGTCCACATCGAGGCCGCTGACCCGTTCGAGGGCACGTTGCTCCACCTCGGTCTTCTGCTGCGTAGCATCCTTGTCCAGCTGCGTCACCAGATTCTTGCGGGCATCCTCGTCCACATCAATCACGATGTACTTGGCGAAGTATAGCACCGCTTCCAGTTGGCGGGGGCTGATGTCCAGCAGCAGGCCGAGACGGCTGGGCGTGCCCTTCACGTACCAGATGTGGGAGACGGGGCTGGCGAGTTCGATGTGGCCCATCCGCTCACGGCGCACCTTGGCGCGGGCGACTTCCACCCCGCACTTGTCGCAAATAATGCCCTTGTAGCGCACCCGCTTGTACTTGCCGCAGTAGCACTCCCAGTCCTTGCTCGGCCCAAAGATACGTTCGTCGAACAGGCCGTCGCGCTCCGGCTTGAGGGTGCGATAGTTGATGGTCTCTGGCTTGGTCACTTCGCCGTAGCTCCACTGGCGAATCTGCTCCGGCGAGGCAAGGCTGATGCGGATGGCGTTGAAATCGTTAACTTCTAGCATTGGTTTTATTCCCTCCGGGGGTGGGGGCGGTAGCAGCCCGCCCCAACATGAGCCAGTTTAGCGTTCGTCGGACTCGAAGCCAGCGAGGTTGATGCCTTCTAGTTCGCTCAACACATCGGCGGAGCTATCCTCGGCGAACTGCACCACGCTGTCATCCTCGTTCAACACCTCGACGTTGAGGCCGAGGCTCTGTAGCTCCTTGACCAACACCTTGAAGGATTCGGGCACCCCCGCCTCCATGATGTTCTCACCCTTGACGATGGCCTCATAGGTCTTGACCCGGCCCATTACGTCGTCGGACTTGACGGTGAGCATCTCTTGTAGGGTGTGCGACGCGCCGTAAGCCTCCAGTGCCCACACTTCCATTTCGCCAAAGCGTTGGCCGCCGAACTGGGCCTTACCACCGAGCGGCTGCTGGGTGACGAGGCTGTAGGGGCCGGTGCTGCGGGCGTGGATTTTGTCTTCGACGAGGTGGGCCAGCTTCAGCATATAAATCTGACCGACGGTCACGGGGTTGTCGAACGGTTCGCCGGTGCGACCGTCGTAGAGGATGACCTTGCCATCGGCGGGCAGTTCCGCATCGTGCAGCGCCTCCTGGATCTGCTCCTCGGATGCGCCATCGAACACCGGGGTAGCGACACGGAAGCCGAGCTTCTTCGCTGCCCAACCCAAGTGG
>JBBSEE010000230.1:0-5304 GCA_038239995.1 Chloroflexia bacterium
ATAGCGGGGGCGCGAACCGATACCCCCCGCCGCATCGTCCGCCTCCACCGCATCGCCATAGCGGACGAAGGCGAATAGCGCAGCGATGGCAAAGAACAGCATCGCGCTGTCGGACATGAAGGCGCGACCAAAGTAGATGGCAAAGGGGCAGAGGGCAAGGAACAGCGCGGCGTACAGGGCGGTGAGCGTCCCGCTCAGACGAGCGACCAGCCGATAGAGCAGTAGCACCGACCCGACGGCGAACACAACACTCAGCAACCGCCCCAGCCACTCATGTACGCCAAACGAGGCGTAGAGCAGGGCCACGAGGTAAGTGTAGAGCGGAAAATCGGTTTCCACGTAGCCCGCGCTCGCCCCGCCCCAGTCCACCGCGGGGTGGAAGGGATTGTAACCCATCTCGTGGAAGTTGCGGGCAATCGCGGCGGTATCCGCCTGCTGCCACGAGTGGAAGTCGAGCAGCGGTGAGCCAATCGCTATCAGGCGGGCGAGGGTGGCAAGGATGAGGATGACGAACAGGTAGGGCCGCGCGTCGAAGCCCGCGCTGAAAGGCATCGGTGCCGGTGGTCTGCCACTCAACACGCGGGGGGGCGGCGCAGCGGGGCGTAGCGTAGTACGCGGGCGGGGCGGCTGCGGCGGGGTGAAGATTACGTTGTCGGGCGGCTTCGACATAATAGTTGACCAAAGATTATAGAAGAATCGCGGATTGTGGTACAATTCACTTGCCCTGCGACCAGCGGCGGGTTATATTGTTATGTCTAGTTGCTATTATAGCTGATTGCCCCGTGAGCGGCAAGGGGAATGGTGGCTATCCCACCATTCTACCCTTTGGTAAGGCAGTGGTAAGCTAAAACGTTAGGCAAACCGTTAGGCGAATCGAGCTTTGGTTAGTTGGCTGGTAAGGTTAGTTTGGTATTATCACCTTGTAAATCAGACATTACTTTTCAGCTAGCGGCGCACAGTACCTTCGGGTATAGCTAGCACCACCGAAAGAAAGAAAAGGAGACCCCCACCCATGTTTCGTACCCTTGCCGTAGCGGTCATCGCCCCGGTCATCATCGCCACCCTCGTGCTGCCCAACGCCAGTTTTGATGGCCCCAATCAGCAATGCACTCCATGGGCCAGCTACAATGGCGGCTTGCCTAGCGGTGGCACCATCCATGTAGTCACCGCTGAACACTTTAGCGGCCCCTGCTCCACCCTGTTCACCGCCACTGGTGAGGTGCTACAGACCACCGAGGCGGGCGGCATCGAGAGTGTCAACATTGCAGTCAAGCCCGGCCATACTTACCAAATTGGTATGATGGTGAAGGGCAGCATGACCGACAACTCCTTCATCAAGTTCGGTCCCGTGTTCCACACCAGCGGCGGCGACCATTGGGCCTATCAAAGCTACGACCACCTTGCCGCCTCCGAATGGACCAAGATGACCATCACCCGCCTCGCCCCGCTAAACACTAGCACGATGACCGTGCGTATCTACAACTACAATACCGGCGATACGTGGATAGCTCTATTCGTGGACAACGTGACCGTAACCGAAGTCGCATCCGCTAACGACTAAGCGGCTCATCACTCTGAACATAAATCACCCCATCATGCAAGTCCCCAGCAGGGGTTGGGTGAGAGATGCCGACCCACCCCTTAAACTAAGCCCCGCGCGGGGGTTGGGGGAGAGATGCCCACCAGCCCTCAACATAAAAGCCCCCAGCGGGGGTTGGGGGGAGAGATGCCCACCAGCCATCAACATAAAAGCCCCCAGCGGGGGTTGGGGGAGAAATGGTGAACTGCCAGATAGGCTGACAAGCGATTGCCAAATACCCAATCACGCAAATCGGCCACAAGGCACTTCGAGCTTTCTCCCCCAAACCCCCCGCTGGGGGCTTTTTGGCTTGTTGCTGCTTTGAGCTTTCTCCCCCAAACCCCCGCGCGGGGCTTTTGTTTTCTGCGCCTGCACCACTATAACAATGCTCTTTTGGCGTATAATATCAGTGATGATTGGTGCGATTGAAATGAGGCGAGGATGAGCGACGAACGAGAAACATTGCAGCAAGCACGAGATGAAGTGCCGCCAGAGGGTAACGGCAGTGCCGCGGCGATAGTGCTGCTCAGCTTTGCGCTGGCCGCCATTATCACCCCGATTGCGATGTGGGAGGTGGAGGCGGACTTGTTCCGCGACCACCTCAGCGTCATCATCGCGCAGGTGGCGGTTACGGCGGCGATATTGGTGGCAATATTGGGGGGAGTGTATTCCGGGTTCATGGACCGCCACCTGTTCGTCGGCATCGCGCTAGCGGGGGTCTTGCTAGGGGGTGGCTACTGGCTGCAAGATTGGGCGGCGCGGGCGATGGGCAGCGACAACCCCTCATACATCGCCATTGCGGGGGGTGGGTTCATCGGGGTGGCGGGGTTCTATGCGGGGCGCTGGCTGGTGCGACGCGAGTTCTAGCCCTGTTCAGGTAGGCCGCGTGGCACGGCGGTGTTGGTGGCGACAAGGATGAAGCAAGGTCGGCAGAGGGTGACGAGGTTGTCGGCCTCATACTTGCCGCCCGCATAGACGCTCCGCAGTTGCCAAACCCGCCGATCGCCATAAGGCGCAGGGCCAGCGCAGCGGCGGCAGGTGGCCTCGTCGCGGGCAAACACCGCATCGCGCAGTGGCTGGGTGCGGCGGTCGTCGAGGCGGTCGAGGAAGATGTGGAACATGAAGCCGCTGGCGAGGGCGCGGAAAGTAGGCCACCGCGCCCCGATTAGTACGAAGGGAAGGACGAAGGCGAGGGTGTGCGCGGCGCGGAAACCCTCCCCCCGCCAATTGCGCTGTGGTGGCAGCGGCTTGTCCAGCGTCCCCTTTACCATCGCCAGCGCATCGTGGATACTAGGGTTCTTGAAGTACCACCAGAAGGCCAGCCAGTGGTCGGCATCAATCAGGATGCTGGACAGCCAGAACCACGCCGCCTTGCGCTTGCCCACTAGGGGCATGATAGGCAGAGCGGCGAGGGTGGAGTAGGTGAGGTGCTGTTGGGGTTTCATACTAGCATAGATTACAGCAGGCCAAACTCGTGGCGCATTTCTTCCGCAGTGTAACCGCCGTTTGTTTCCAAATCTGCCCGCGAGTCCTCAAGGATACTGATAAGTTCCGGATTGGTATCTATAAACACATCCTCCAGAATATCCTCAGCCTCCTCACGCGGAAGCGTATGTATGATAGAGCGCAGCAAGTTCTTAAGCGCGACGACCGCAGGTTCATCTGAATCTGTTAGGACTTACGCAGTTGGGCAGGGCGTATGCGATTCGCCCCTACGTCAATAGCATAATTCCCGACGCAACTGCGTAACTCCTATCTGTGTTCAAGCCCGCCAATGGCACGAGTGCCGCAAATGGTCTCCCTCCAATAGTGAGAACCACGGGCTGCACGCCTGTACCCGGCTCTTGATTATTAAGCAAGGCGGAAACGCCATCAAAATCAACGGTCTTCATCACACCCCCCCTTCATCAAGATGTAGGCGTTAACCCCATTCTACCACCCCCCACTTGTAACGTCAAGCGCAAGGCAAAAAAATCCGCCCCCGCCGCTGAGGCGAGGGCGGAGCGAGCGTCCTACTTGCCCGTATTGTTATCGTGGATGCCCAAGAAGCCATCCACCTTATCCTCGATGTTGTCCAGCGTGCTACCCTCTTGCATCATACCCGCCGCGCTGGGGACGTGCTGGGTGATGAAGTCTTTGATCACATTGACCGAGCTAGTGGCTTGCTGCGGGTTCAGCCCCGCGTTCTGCACCAGTTCATGATGCAGGCCGCCCCCGCCGCCAGAGAACAGCCCGCCCAACGCCCCCTCGATGGTGCCGAGCATCCCGCCGCCACTTTGCGGTGGGGTAACGCTGCTGGTCGGGGCGGAGGTGGGTGCCGCCGTGCCCCCGCCCATCCCGCCCAGCATCGAAGCGAGCGCGGGGACATGGGTGCGAATAAAGTTGAGGGCCACATCTAGCACCTGCTGGGCCTGCCCGGCACTGAGGTGGGCCTTCTGCATCAGTTGTTGTAGCAGTTCTGGCATTTCAGTTTCCTTTCGCTTGTGAGCCTACGGTTTGTATCAGCAGCAGATACTTAGCAGAAACTGGGCCACGCCTTTTCACGAGGGGTTACTGGGTGACGGGGTTTTGGTAGCCGGAGACGAACAAGTCGTACTTGGCAACCGTCGCCCCCTTGTTCCCATAGGGACTGCCTGTACCGAGGTTGGCCTCAAATGGGAGGCTACCATGCGCTTTGAACCCCCCCTGCGCCGCCGCATTCTGCACGGACGCGCCGCTGGTTACTTCGACCAAGTTGCCGCTGGCATCGTAAGCCATCACATTGACCGCCCAGAGGACCACATCCTTGTCGCTATCGTTCTTGATTTCGCCGGTTATCTTTTGGCTCTTAGGCGTATCGCCCGCCCCCAGCTTATCATTGACCACGCTGAGTTGGGCTGGCTGTAGACTGTCGCTAGCCCCCACTGTCTGCGCCGATAGCTTGTAGCCGGGCCTATTCACTTGCTGGTCATACTGGACGCTGAAGCCCGCGCTCTTACCGGGGGGGAGTATCACCCGCACGAGGTCCGCTTCGGCGGCTTTGCCCTCGGCCACCGCGTTGCCGCTATCATCCAACAGCGTCACCTTTATCTGCTTGGCGGTCTGGCTGCCGGTGTTCTTCACCACCCCGATGTAGTAGTAAAGGCCCAGCGATGAGGAATAGTTGGCGGAAGTGGTAACTTGTAGGTCGGCGTATGCGCCAGCGTTGCCAACGTTGGTATTGCCCGTGCCGCCACCAGAACCTCCGCTCGATGGGGTGGGTTGACTGGCGACAGGGGTATTAGTCGCGGTATTGTCACCGCCACAACCGACCAGCAGCACAAACATCATCGCCACCACTAGTAGGGACAGGCCCTTAATTGCCGTCATTGCGCCCGCTCCTTTCGTATGTCCTATCCAAAAATCCAAAAGCCTATGACCCATAATGCACGTAGCCGCCGATAGCCGCGCCCAACGCCGCCTCTTGCACCGCTTCGGGTAGGGTGGGATGGGTGTGGATGGTGTGGGCCAGTTCGCTCGCCTTCACCTTCATCTGCACCGCCAATGCGCCCTCGGCAATCAGGTCGGAGGCGTGGGGGCCAATCACACTCATACCCAGAATAGTGCCATCACCGGGGTCGGAAACAATCTTGACCAGCCCGTTGGTCTCGCCCATGCTCTGAGCGCGACCGAGGGCGGAGAAGGGGAACTTGCCCACCTTCACCGCGCGGCCCTGTTCCTTGGCCTGCTGCTCGGTGAGACCGACG
>JBBSEE010000231.1:0-5266 GCA_038239995.1 Chloroflexia bacterium
AGGCTGGTATGGTCATGGATGAAGATTTGGTGCCCCTATTCCCCCTGAATACTGTGTTGTTCCCTTATATGTATCTGCCCCTACACATCTTCGAGGAGCGATACAAGCAGATGGTCAGCGATTGCTTGGCGGGCAACCGCTGCTTTGGTATCCTGCTGATAGATGAGAGCGAACCGGCCACCGGCCTGCGCCCCTATAGCATCGGCACGCTGGGCCAGATTACCCACCCGATTAACCGCTTCAGCGACGGTCGCTACAACATCATCGTGCAGGGGCTGCGCCGCTTCCACGTGTTGGAATACGACACCGCGATGCCCTACCTGCGTGGCCGCGTGGAGATGTTGGACGAGGAGGACGGCAGCAACGTGCCGGGGTTGGTCAGCGCGGTGAGCCGAATGTTCGGCGAGTACCTCAACACTCTGCTGAACATCACTGGGCAGGAGAGCCGCAACATCGCCTTGCCCGACAGTCCCGATGTGCTATCCTACCTTGTCGCCGACGGCTTGCAGATAGAGTGGGAGGATAAACAGACCCTGCTAGAGATGGACTCCGCACAGCATCGGCTCAACGCCGAGGCGGGCATCTTGCAGAAAGAGGTGCTGCTGCTCAAGCGGCTGAAGACTATCCCCAAGCGGCTAGTGGACAACGACCCCGACTCCTTCTCGCTGAACTAAACCGACAAGGGGGCGAACGACTGTAACCTTATCGCCTGCGCTTGCGTAGATAGGATGACATTCGACTATTACGCAAGCTGCGCCGTTCTCAGGGTAACTATGAGGAGGAACAACCAAGTGGACAAGGAAACCATCATCACCAAGCAATCGGGGCGGGGCATCTATCTGCTGCTGGCGGGGCTAGCCGCGCTGGCGATGCTCAGTTTCGTGGCGGTCGCCCCCCACGCTGCTGCCGCGCCACTGCGCCAAACCTTCCCCCAACAGCAGAGCGGCAAGGACCCCAACGCCGACTACGTCTCCCAGTACCTCGCCAACAAGGGCTATGAGGTGCTAGGGGTAGGCTACGTGGCGGACAAGAGCAACCCCAAGAGTACCGCCAACGTGGCTGCGGTAATGAACTTCGCTTCCACCAAGTACGACCCCACGGCAGGCCTGCCCACCGACGACCAAGATACGGTGACACAAGCGGTGGTCGGCTTCTACGCCCTGCACAAGTATTACCCCAAATCCACCCTGCTGATTGTCGGGCTGGTGTATCAAGATAGCTACACCTTCGTCTTCCCCACCACTGCCACCGACTTCCAAGCGGTGCTGGACGACAACAACAAGGCCGATGCCTTCTGGCAGAACGTGACCTCGAACTTCATCATCCTCGACAGTCAAGGCAACGAGGTTGACCCCAACAGCTTCACCAGCAAGAACTTTGGCGACAAGAACTTCACCGGGCAGAACAATGGCCCTACCCCCCCCCCCAACGACTCTACCAACCCAACCGACCCCGCCAGCAGCCACACCCCCGGCGCGGGCTACCTGCGCCTGCTCACCTCCAGCGCGTATCTGCCGGTGGGTAGCAAGGACTTCTACGCCCTCGGCCTCGTCAGCGACAAGGACTATAACGTCGCCTCCGGCCAGAAGGTGCGCTTTACGCTCAAGGCGAAGGGGCAAGACGACCAACCGTTGGGCGACCCCATCACCACCGACAACGATGGCATCGCGCGGCAGCAAATTAGCAGCGTCAAGGGCAGCGGCGACGTGGCAATCAGTGCCCAGTGCGCCGCCAGCAACGACCCGGCCTCCTGTGGCGATGTGACCATAGACGGCCCCGCCTCCACTGTCGTGCTAGTCGGCCCCGACAATCTCGGCACGGAGCAGGGCAAGACCGCGCTCAACCAAGCGATGACCGACCAAGGCTATTCGGTAGAGGAGGTGGACTACCAAGAGAGCAACGACGTTACCGGCAAGACCAACGCCGCCGCCGTGCTAGTCATGGACATGGCCTCGAAACGCTATGACCAGACCCTCCGCACCCAGATGTTCAGTGCCTTCGGCACTGAGTTCGTCATCTTCCCCAAAGTCACCAATGGCATCCTCGGCCTCTTCTACCAGCAGAGCGGTAAGGGCTACATTCTTGTCTACGAACTCAACCGCACCGACTGGGAGGCGTTCAGCAAGGGCTCGATAAGCGAACCCACCTTCTGGTCGCGGGTGGCCCTCAACCGCGTGATAGACGCGAAGACCGGCCAAGATATCAACGGCGGCAAGGATTTCGTGAACAAAAACTTTACCGGCACCGACAGCAATACGGGCGCAGCCCGCATCCGCACGGTAGAGAGTACCCTGACTGTGGAGGACTGGGGCGTGCAGCCCAACGACGATAACATCAACGTCCCCCTCGGTGGCTATGCCGACTCCTTCCAAGTGCTGAAGTTGGAGGGGAATGGCAAGGCGTGGAGCATCTTCTCGGTAGAGGATACCTCCAAGCCGGTGTATAGCTCGAAGGATGATACCAACGGCGCGAAGCTGAAGAGTTTGACCCTCGCCAATGGCAACTACATCCTGATGGTCGAAGACCCTGACCCCCCCAGCGGCACCACGAAGGGCACGGTGGCCGAGCGGGTTCAAGTGCAGTACACCGAACACTTGCCGTGATTTCCCCCCCGCCCAGCGGGCGGGGAGAGTGATGCTGACAGGAGAACCAAAACGATGAACCGACCAAAGATGATGGTGCGAAGTGGGCTGATTATCGCGGCACTAGCGGTCGTGCTAGGGGGGAGCTACCAAACCCCCACCCGCGTCAACGCGGCCCCCGCGACCGCCCCAGCCAGCCAACCGGCCCGCAGCGTGGTTGCCCAAGCGTCTGGCCCAGAGCTAATCCAAGCCCTCGCCGCCGAAGACCTGATTGCGGGTAAGGACACGGTGGCCCGCGACCCCAGCGGCGGCAACATCACCGTCAAGGTGGATAATGTCGATTGCAGCAAGGTGTTCAGCGGCGGCAAGTGCAGCGGCAGCGACGGCAAAGACGAGGCGGGCGCAAGTGTCCTCTATCTCGGCAAGCCCACCACCAGTGCGGGGGGCAAGAGCTACAACATCAGCGTCAACGGCAAGAGCTTCAGCCGCCAAGTCATCGTGGTGCAGACCAAGCTGAAAGTCTTCTTCCTGCCGGTGGACTGGACCGCGCAAATGCGGAGCGACCCCCGCGTCAAGTACGAGCAGACCATCACCGACATGACCCGTGTCTCCTGCGATTTCATGAAGGCGGTCTACCCTGTCCCCCCCGACGACATCACTTGCGACAAGACGCTGGTGCCCTATATGCTGCGCCCCTTTGAAAGCACCGTCGCCGATGCCAACGCGGAGATTAACTGGGGGGCGATTACCTCGATGTACGCCAGCATTGGGGTCACGGGTCGCCGCTATATGCCTGATGCCACCATCGTAGTGGGAGTGATGCCGCCCGGTTGGTTCGGCAAGCACCTGAAGAGCGCGAACACCCTCGGCCTCGAACTGCACAATGTCAAAGGCGCAGTCACCTCCCAAGTTACCGTTGACTTCCTCAACTACCAAGTCGCCGCCCACGAAATCGGCCACACCTTCGGCCTACTCGACGACTACAATCATGGCATTGACCCGCCTCGCGACGGCTGGGTGATTGACAGCGACGGCTTCTGGCTGAACAAGCCCACCGATGTGCAGACCCCCCACTACTATGGGGTGAACGACACTGACCCCCAGTTTGGGGTGGGCTACATCAGCTTCATGGGCGCGGCGGGCGGCCCTATCTGGGTGGACAAATGCACCTTCGAATACCTGCGCGACGCAATCAAGGGCGGTACACCCACCACCGACTGCGCCAACAGCCCCGGCCCTGATGCCAAATCGCAGTAGACGCAGGGGAAGGTAGAAGGTAGAAGGTAGAATCAAGAATGAAAAACGGATGGGGCGCGATGATCGTGCCGCATCCGCTTTTATCATCCGCCAACCCAAATCTGTTTCATCCGCTGTAACAAATCCGCTGGCTGGTCGTCCCCCACCACGATGCGCTTCATGCGGGCAATGGCAGCCCGTCCTACCTCCGTTTTCTCCGCTGCTCCGCTGAACCTAATCCGCTGGCTGGTCGGCGTTGATACGCTGCGGCAGGGCGTATGCGATTCGCCCCTACGTCATGGTTGATGGTGGCGATGGGCGGTAATGCGCGGCACGCGGGCGAGTGCAACCCGCCCCTACCGCTTTCACCATTTACCATTCATCACTCATCACTCATCACTCATCACTCATCACTCATCACTCATCACTCATCACTACCCTCAAACCTCAAACCTCAAACCTCAAACCTTCTTACTCAACCGCAGCGTGACCTGTTGGGCGCGGGCGCGAATCGCGGGGGGGAGGGGGACGTAGCCACTGGCGGTCGCGGCGGCATAACTCTGCCCATCGCTCAGTATCCAGCCCAGCAGGTTGTAGAGGCGGGCGCGGACCGCATCTTGGGCGGGGGAGTAGTCGGCATAGGCCAGCATCCACGTTACCCCGCAGATAGGATAGCCGACGCTGGCGTTGGTGAGGTCGAGATTAGTGTTGGTGGGGTCGGCGGGCAGGTTAGTGACGCTGTTCACCGCCGCCGCCACGCTGCCGTTGTCGGGGGTGATGTACGCGCCCGCCGCGTTCTGCACCGCCGCGTAGGAGATGCTGCCGGGCGGGTGGCCGCTGACCGAGTAGTAGGCGAGTTCCACGTAGCCAATGGCATAGGGGGTGTTCGCCACCTGTCGGGCCATCTCGTCGCTAGTCGCCACCGCGTTACCCACCCGCCACGCAGGGGCGTTGCTGGCGGCGGGCCAAACCCCCCCGCTGGCGTTGTGCAGATAAGCGGTGAAGATGTGATTGGTGCCGCTCTCGCCGCTGCGGTGGAACACCACAATCGGCTGGTGGGGAGCAACGAAGGGGACATAGTTGGCCGCCGCGGTCATCGGCTGCTCCGTGACAATGCGGGCATCGTCCCACATCGTAATCGTGCCGCTATATATCTGGGCAAGGGTCGGCCCACTGAGGTAGACGCGCTGGCCCATCTGATTGGGGAAGTAGGTAATCACCGCCACCCCCGCCGCGGTCACGGGTATCTGCAATATCTCCTTGCCGTCGTCGCCCTGCAAGCCCTGCTGGTAGTAGTCGGCGGCGGCGAAGTCCACGCGGCGGGCCTTCAGGTCGGCGATGCCCTGCCCCGACGAGCTACAATTGTAGGCGATATTGGCCTTATACTCCGCATTGTACTGATTGACCCACAGCAGGAACAAGGGGGCGATGAAGCTGCTGCCCGCCCC
>JBBSEE010000232.1:0-5260 GCA_038239995.1 Chloroflexia bacterium
CCCGCCCCTCCCGTTGCATCAAGGTTCTCGTAGTAGAAGGCATAGACGGTCATTGCGTCGCCTTGCGCGGGGAAGCCCTCCCAGATAAGCTGCTTGCCGCCCTCCGCGTCGGCAATGCTGACCAGAATGTCGCCCGTGTCGGGGTCAAGCTCGTCTGCCGCTGTACCTTCTATATACCCAGCACTAACCGTGCCAACAGTGGGGCAGACCGCGCTGAACGGTCGGCCCGCGTTCAAGGCTTGGGCAAGGGGCGAGGTGGCCCCCATATCATCTACCAGCAGGGGGGCGGCAAAGCGATGTAGCTGCTGCGAGGCCATCTCTTCGACTTCCACCACCACGCGGCCCGCGCGGTCACGGGCGGGGCTGACGTAGGCGTGGCGGAAGGCGTAGCCGGGCAGAATCACGCTGCCGGTATCCGACGCCTGTATCTTCCGCACGCAGAGGGCGAGCAGGGCACTGGCATCGAGGGCCACATCCAGCACCCCCTGCATCCGCAAATCGGCGGGGGCGACCGCAATGTTCGCGGCGTTGAAGCGGATGATACCCTGCTGATAGCGACGCTGGATAATCGGCTCTAGCTCGGCTGGGGTGAATAGGCCCAACTCCACCAGCCGCGCTAGCTCCGCCGCGCTGATGTTCCACTCGCGGTGGGTGCTGCCTATCTCCTTGCGGTCGAACACCAACACCCGACGATGGTAGTGGGTCGCCAGCAAGGCGGCATCGAGCAAGCCCAGCCCGCCACCCGCAAAGATAACCTCATACTCGGCATCGGGGCGGGGGGGCATCGCGGTATGGGTAATCACCTCAGCGGGTTGGTGCTGCACGAAGTAGCGTTGCCACGCGGCGTTCAGGCCGTAGAGGTGGTGCAGGGCGTTCGCGCCATCGGGCATCGCCAGAAAGTTACTGACGGTGAGGGGATAATCGGGGCGTAGCTGCGCGGCTAGCAACTCGGATGTGGCGGCAACGTTCATGGCTCGTTCTTCTAATGTGGGCGATAGGGTGGTGAGATATGGTCGGAAAAAGGCGTGCGCCTTATCCTCCTACGCACGAAATCCGACGGTTCAGGCCTTTTTGGACCATCGGCTGAGACTGTTCGCGTAGAGCTAATTGTACCAGATTGCGACACTTTAGTGCAAGGGCTTTGCCCCGCCCGCTGTTGATATGTTATACTTGCTCCCGCCAGCAATCGCGGTTACAAGGTATAACGCTGTGGCTAATCAATGGATAGCGAACGATGCCCGACCAATCCCCTTCCACAATCGAATACACCGCCCCCGCCCGCCTCTGCCTTACCTATGAGGTGCTGGGTCAACGCGCGGGCAGCATTGACCGCTTCAACGTGGTGGGAGTAATGCAGCAGCTTGCCCTTGCCGACCGCCTCAGCTTCCGCCTCCGCGATGATGGCGCGATTAACCTTACGGTCGAGGGAGGGGAGATTGATGTGCCTCCCGCCAGCAATATCATCGTCCGCGCCGCCCGCCTGTTGCAGCAGGTCAGCGGCACGAGCATGGGGGCGGATATACACCTCATCAAGCGCATCCCGCTGGGCTGGGGCTTGGCGGGGGCGGCCTCTGATGCGGCCACCACCATCCGCGCCCTGCGGCAACTATGGTCGCTAAACTTGGACTACAGCAACCTGCTCAACCTTGCCGACATCCTCAGCCCCCACGCCCCCTACTTCGTCATCGGCGGCACCGCACTGGTGGAGAGCAACGAGCAGATTACCCCGCTGCCCCCGCTGCCGGACTCGTGGGCCTTGCTGATTAGCCCTAAGCTGAGGGTGGGGGACAAGACCGCCGACCTGTTCAGCCTGTTGCGCTGGCACATGATGGGCAATGGCCTCGTCAGCCGCCAGCTAGCCACCACCCTAAAGCAGGGGCAGCGGCCCAGCGCGTCGCTGCTGCAAAGCACTATCGAGTGGGTGGCGGGCATTCGCTTCGCCGAAATCGAGGACTGCCGCCGCGATGCGGTCGCCGCCGGTGTTACCGAGGTGCGCTATTGCGGCCCCGGCCCCGGCTTCTACGCCCTGTACGAAACCGAGGCTGAAGCCCTAGCCGCCCAAGAGCAGATGCAGACCACCGATTGGCCCACCCTAGTGAGCGCGACTACGGCGTGAAAGCAGCCAGCGGACAACCTAGATACACGGGGACTGGGTGTGCGCCCCCCGCCCATGATGTGCTGCCGCATTAACCATAACCATTTACCATTTACCATTCATCACTCATCACTCATCACTCATCACTTGATATAAGGAGTTACCAGATTTGCGTATCAACCCTGACGATTTGGTGCTAGAGATTGGCAGTGGCGACCGACCCAACCCCCGCAGCGACGTGCTGTGTGACCGCTACATCGAGGACAACACTGAGCGGGGCGGCAACTTGCAGATTGACCGCCCCCTCATCTGCGGCGACGGCCACTTCCTCCCCTTCAAGGACAAAGCCTTCGACTATGTGATTGCCTCGCACATCATCGAGCATATGGATGACCCAGTGAAGTTCTGCCAAGAGTTGATGCGGGTATCGCGGCGCGGCTACATCGAGTCGCCCACCGAGATTGCCGAGAAGCTGTTCTTCTGGTCGTTCCACAAGTGGTACGTCAACCGCATCGGCGACGCAATCGTAATGCAGCATAAGGATACCCCCAACAACACTTTCGGCGACCTGTTCGACTACTTCTATGCCTACAACCCCTGGTATGAACGCTTTCAGAAGAGCGTGCCGGACGTGTTCTGGATGACCTACGAATGGGATGGCGAGATTAAGATACGCATCGTCAACCAATCGCCCCTGGACCTAGAAACACGTCGCAGTCTGATGGCGATGGTACGCAGCCGCGAGAACCCCATCGCCGCGCTGAAGAACACGCTGGTGGTGATGGGCAAGGCAATCGTCCCCCGCCGTCTGGTGCGGGGGGTGCGGCGCATTTTCCGCAAGCGACGCACCAGCCCTCGCCGTGCGGTCAACATCGCCAGCCTGTTGGCCTGCCCCGCCGATGGCGGCAGCATCACGCTGGGTAGGACCGAGGCGGTGTGCCAAACCTGCGCCCTTCAATACCCCGTCCGCAACGGCATCCCCTATCTGCTGCCAGATGAAGCCACCGCGGGCACGTTGGTGCAATCGCAGCACTAAAGGCGGCCATTGGCTGACAGTTGAACCTCCTGCCCGCCGCCACGCTATTATAGGGTGATAGCGAAGGAGGTTCTGCTGATGCGTAAAAGTCTAACGCGCTGGCTCGTGGTGATAGTGCTAGTATCCAGCGTGGGGGTGCTAGATGGTTGCAATAGCACTTGTGATGCCCGTAATGGTATTCCAGAGCGGTGTATGACCTTTGTACCGCGAACCCCACCTACCCCGCGTCCCACCCCGATGCCGCTTACCGACCCCAAGCAGGTTGTTACCCGCTTTATGGCGGCCTACACCGATAATGTACCCGATTATTCGTCGCTGTTCGACTACTTCGACGCTGCCTATGATACGGTGAGTCGCAGCGCGATGAGCTGCATGGGCAAGCAGTCGCGCCTCAATACGGGCAATTTTAGCAGCTATCAAATCAGCGACGCGGTGATTAACGGCCCACTGGCCGAGGTGGTGACGACCGGCAACAATCTCATCTACCGCGACCGGGCGATGAACTTCATCCTCAAGCAGCAGGCCACCGTTGGCTGGCGGATAGACCGTATCCTCGGTTGGATAAGCGGCGATATTACACCCCAAACGCCGGTGGGCGATAACGTGGACAGCTGTATCGGTTCTTCACCGTAGCAGCGCGGTGCTACCCTAATGCAGGCTTGCGCTTTGGTCGGATTCGCGGTATACTTGTCGGCGCAAATAGCAGCTTAGTAGACGAGCTTCTTACACTCAACGAGGAGGAGATAGCTTTGACCACGAACAAGAGCAGCCCGCCCCCTGATGCGGCTAATGCGGGCAAGCGCAACCCCTACGAGGTGGCAGTGGAGCAGTTTATGGAGGCCGCCGAACTGCTCAACCTCGACCCCGGTATGCGGAAGATACTGAGCAAGCCGAAGCGCGAACTGAGCGTCAACTTCCCGGTGCGGATGGATGATGGCAGCATCGAGGTGTTCACCGGCTATCGCGTGCAGCACAACATCCTGCGCGGCCCGGCTAAGGGTGGCATCCGCTATCACCAAGAGGTCAGCTTCGACGAGGTGCGGGCGTTGGCGATGTGGATGACGTGGAAGTGCGCGGTGGTGAACATCCCCTATGGTGGCGGCAAGTGCGGGGTGATTTGCGACCCCCGCACCATGAGCATGGGCGAACTGGAGCGAATGACCCGTCGCTTTGCCACCGAAATCAGTATCATCATCGGCCCCTACGAGGATGTGCCTGCCCCCGATGTGAACACTAACGCCCAGACCATGGCGTGGATTATGGACACCTACAGCCAGCACGTGGGCTACAGCATCCCGTCGCTGATTACCGGCAAGCCGCTCAGTATCGGCGGCTCGGAAGGGCGCGGCGATGCCACCGGGCGGGGTATCCAGTACGTCACCCGCGAGGCGACCAAGCTGAAGGGAATGCCAATGGCGGGGTCGCGAGTGGTGGTGCAGGGCTTCGGCAATGTGGGCAGCGTCTCCGCCCGCTTGCTGCACGAGGACGGCTGCAAGGTGATTGCGGTCAGCGATGTGTACGGCGCGATTCGCAACCTCAAGGGACTAGACATTCCCGCGGTTATCGAACACGTGAAGAAGACCGGCAGCATCAAGGACTTCCCAGAGAGCGAGGCAATTACCAACGCGGAACTGTTGGAGACCGCGTGCGACATCCTTGTCCCCGCCGCGCTGGAGAATCAGATAACCTCGGCCAACGCTGGCCGCATCCGCGCCAAGATTATCGTGGAAGGCGCGAACGGCCCCACCACCCCGGAGGCGGACAAGGTGTTGTTCGACAATGGCATCTTCCTCGTCCCCGACATCCTTGCCAACGCGGGCGGGGTGACGGTCAGCTACTTCGAGTGGGTGCAGGACTTGCAGGCCTTCTTCTGGAGCGAGGAGGAAATCAACCACCGTTTGGAGTTGATTATGTCCAAGAGCTTCAAAGACGTGTACGACATCGCGCAGCGGCATCACACCAATATGCGGATGGGCGCGTATATGCTGGCGATTGACCGCGTTGCCGAGGTGCAGCGCGTGCGCGGCTTGTATCCGTGAGGCGAGGCATGAGGGATGAGGGATGAGGCATGAGTGCCCCATCAACTGACTCCCCTCCCATCGGGAGGGGTGGGGGTGGGAGCGAGTCGC
>JBBSEE010000233.1:0-5251 GCA_038239995.1 Chloroflexia bacterium
CCAATCATGGGGGCACCGTTCCGCATCGCCAGTTCCATCACCTTGACAATCTTCTCGGCATGAGCCTCGCCCAGCGAACCACCGTAGACGGTGAAGTCTTGGCTGTAGGCGTAGACCAGTCGCCCATCAATTCGCCCGAAGCCGGTCACTACCCCATCGCCGAGGAATTGCTGGCCGCCTCCATCGGTGCGCCCTTGCACGAACATCCCGATTTCCTCAAATGAGCCGTCATCGAGCAGCAGGTCGAGGCGTTCGCGGGCGGTCAGCTTGCCCTTGGCGTGCTGCTGGTCAATCCGCTTCTGGCCGCCTCCCAGCAAGGCTTGCTCCTTCATCTCGCGGAGGTGGGCAATCTTGGGGTCAACATTGTGTTCCATATGCGCTCCATTAGCTATATTTTTCGTCCTGCGCTGCTGCTTATTCTACCACAGTTGGGGACGGCTTGGGGGCAAACAAATGAGGCGCACCGCAGTGCGCCCCGGCCCATACAGTGTTGCTGATTATTAGTACGAAGCCCATAGCCAGTTGCCGGGGGCGTTCTCGTCGTCGCCGAAGTAGAAGTCCGCACTAATCTGATTAAACTGTTCGCGGGTGATGATGCCGTCGCCGTCGGTATCCATCCGGTTGAACGCACTAGCCGCCAAATCGCCGCTGATGCGGTGCGCGGCAAGGTACTCGGCATACTCCGGCAGGCCGATTTGGCCGTCACCGTCGGTATCCATCAGGTCAAACACCGTCTTGGTAATGCTGCGGTTTAGCTCTCGCGCCTCTGGTGTATCAATCATGCCACCAATGACATGAAGGTATTCAGGGAGGGTGAGCTTGACTTCCTGCATGGGCTGCCACATGAACATATACGCATCGTAAATACGCTGGTATTCCGCGCTACCGAGTTGCCAGCCGCGCAGATTGGCAAGGTTTTCGATTAGCTTTTCGTAGTCAGCGTGTTCAATCACGCCATCCTTGTTCTCATCGGCGGCGTGAAAGAACGCCGCCATCTTTCTTGCCTGTAGGTCGCTCAACATGGTTATTCCCTCTTTCTGGCCGTGTGGCCGTGGCTGATGCGGGTACGCGCGTTCGCAAAATGGGATTGCGTCTGGCAGCAGGATTATAGCACAAGCTACGCTAAGGAGGCAAGGGCGTAATCAATCGCTTGCGCCATACTCATCGTCTCGCCCGCCGCCCATGCCGCGGCGAACTCATCCTCAGAGAGGGCGGCGTGGCAGGTGGCAAGTGCCTGTGCATAGCCGTCGCGCTGTATTGGCTCTACCTCGGCATCTATGCTTGCTAGCATGGTGGCGACGGCGGCGAACACGGCCACGGCTCGCTCAATATTGACAGTATGATGGCGGACGGCAATAATCGTCAATTCGTTAAGCGCATAGGCGAGGCCGGGTTTCGCCTCGATTTGCTGGCGCATGGTCACAACTTCCTTGAGTATGGTCCGCGCTGCGTCATCGTCACCCAGTAGCGTCTTGATTTTGGCCCATAGGCTGAGGCCGTGCCCCAATCCCCAAATGAAACCGATGCGCCGCGCAATCGCAGTACCCTCGGCCAGATAGCCTTCGGCGGCTAGATAATCGCCTTCTTCGTAGAGCAGCCGCGCCATATCATCGGTGGCTTGGCTGATAATTTGGGGGTCGCCTAGGGCATGAGCGCGGGCGAGGTTGGCCTCCATAATGGGGCGGGCGGTTGCCACATCCCCCTCGGCCAGTGCCAGCTCACCCAAATTGCCATAGGCGGCAATCAGAATTGGTTTATCATCTACTTGCTCACATATTTTAGCGGTTTCCTCGTACAAGCTGCGGGCCAACTGGATTTCGTTTTGGCCGCGTAGCACATTGGCAAGGCTGTAGGTAGCAGCAGCAATCGCCGCTTGGTCGCCGATGGCGCGATGCAACTGCAAGGCCTGTTCGTGTAGCTGGCGGGAAACTTCGAGGTCGCCTTGCATTCGGGCAAGGCCGCCCGCTGCGTTCAGGGCTTTAGCCCAAACCAAGGGGTCAATCCCCTCGGCCCCATCGGCGAGCGCGAGTTCCAGCCAGTACCGCCCCTCGCTGAGATAGCCGCGTATCAGCCAAAATCGCCACACTGCCACCGCGATTGACACCGCTAGGGCGCGGTGGTGGGTCAACCCCCAACTGAGGGCCGCCCGCAGGTTGTCGTGGTCTTGGGCCAAACGGTTCAGCCACACCTCCTGCTCCGCGCCGCGCAGCTTGGGACTCGCCTGCTCCCCCAGCGCAAGGTAATAGCGGGCATGGCGTTCGAGGATAGTGGCTTCCTCGCCGCTGACCGCCAGTTGCTCACCCGCATACTCGCGCAGCGACTTCTGGGCCATGTTATAACGATGCTCATTCAGTCGCTGGTGGGCATATTCGCGGATGGTCTCCAACATCAGATAGCGTCCGTCGCCCTCTTCACTGCTTGCCAGTTGCACGAGGTTCTTGTCCACCAGCAAGCTCATTCCCACCGTCTCGCTGAAGGGCAGGTCGTGGTCCGCATTACAGACCGCTTGTACTGCGGCAACTGCGCAGCCGCTGACGAACACACTGAGGCGGCTGAAGAGCAATTGTTCGCCCTCACTGAGCAGATTGTAGCTCCAGTCAATCGCCCCGCGCAGGCTGCGGTGGCGGGGGATGAGGTCGCGGTAGTCGCGCTGCAACAGGGCAAAGCGGTCATCTAGGCCAGCGAGTATCTGTTCGAGGGTGAAATCGCGCACACGGGCGGCGGCGAGTTCGAGGGCAAGGGGCAGGCCATCGAGGCGGACGCAAATCTTCGCTACGACTGCCGCATTGTCATCAGCGAGGGTGAAATCGTGATGGCTGGCTTGGGCGCGGGTCACAAATAGGGCAATCGCGGTATAGTCGGCCAACTCGGCAGTAGAGGGCAACTGTTGCAGGTTGGGGATAGGCAAGAGCGGCACATTGTACTCGTGTTCGCGTCGCAGGTGCAGCAACTCGCGGGAGCTTACCAGCAGCTTAAGTAGAGGAGCAGCCGCGAGCAAATCGTCGAGCAGGGGGGCGGCGGCGACGATTTGCTCAAAGTTATCCAACACCAGCAGCATCTGCTTGGGGGCGAGATACTCGCTTAGGAGCGTGGCTATCGCGGTGCTGCCCCCTTCGCGCAAGCCAAAGGTTTCAGCTACCGCGGTGGCAACTAGATGAGGGCTGTTAATCGCTGCCAGCGGCACGAAGAAGACCCCATCAGCGAACTCATCGAGCAAATCGGCGGCGACTTCGAGGCAAAGGCGAGTCTTGCCGCTGCCGCCTACGCCGGTGAGGGTGACAAGGCGGACATCGGGCTGGCGCAATAGGCGACGCACCGCATTGCGCTCCTCCTCGCGCCCCACGAACGAGGTCGCTTGGGCGGGCAGATTGTGGAGCCGCGCCTCCAGCGTGCGGAGCGGGGGGAAGTGGTCGGCGATGTGGGGGGCAGTTAGCTGGTAGAGATGTTCCACTCCCACATCGCGGAGGTGATGCTCGCCCATATCGCGCAGGCTGAGGTTGGCGGGTAGGTTATCGAGCGCGGCGTGGGTGGCGGCAGAGACGATGATTTGCCCCCTGTGCGCGGCGGCAAGGATACGCGACAGGCGGTTGAACACAAGGGGGGCGAAGTAGGAGTCCCCCCGCTGCTCGGCCGGGCCGCAGTGTATCGCCATCTTAACATCGCTGACTGCCTCCGACTGGGCGGCGACCCGCTGCTGCACCATCATCGCGGCATTGACCGCAGCCGCCTCCTCGGTGAAGGCAATGCAGTAATCATTGTTTACCACTTGGAACACCAGCCCGTTGTATTGCCGCGCCGCCTCGCGCACCGCCCCATCGAGGTCGGTCATCGCCGCGCTCATCGCCGCCGGCTGTTGCTCCCACCGCTTGGCTGCCCCAACAATGCTGGTGAACAGGAAGGTGATAGTGTCGCTGGCTGGTTCAGGCATTGGTTCCGCTTTCTAGGTGGTCTGTATCTGATGTTCGACCGTGATGTAGGTGGCCGCCCCCTTGGCCAGCAGACGGCCTTTGCTATCGTGTACCTCGGCTTCGCCATAGACGGTGCGCCGACTCCGGTTCACCACTCGGCCAGTGGCAATTACGGTTTCGCCGAGGGGGAAGGGGCGGAAGTAGTTTAGCTTCATCTCCATAGTCATCACGTTGACTTCGCGGCCCACCGCCCCGCCCACCGCCATTCCCACCGCGGAGTCAATCAGGCTGGCGGCCACCCCGCCGTGCGCGAAGCCATGAAACTGCGCCAGCTTGGGGTCGAGGTAGAGCCGCAACCGGCTGCCCGCATCGCTAATCTCCTCCACCTCGATGCCCAGCAACTGATAATAAGGTTGGGCCATGCCCCGCTGCTTGAATTGTTCCCAGAACTGTCGCTTATCCTCGTCCACGCGCACCCCCGCAATCTTGAAGGTATAATGAAGTGATGAGTGATGAGTAAGGTTTGAGGTTTGAGGTTTGAGGTTTGAGTATCGTGAGGCGCGGTAGGGGCAGGCTGCACTCGCCCTGTTGAGGCGCATCAACGCCAATCGGACTAAGGCCAACGTGGTCAGCCAGCGGACTCGGAAGCGGACCAGATACGCTTCGGCACGGCTAGTGCAACCCGCCCCTACGCCAAGCCTTCCGCGTTTTCCGGTCTCATCCGCGTTTTCCGCGATTCTAAACCCGTGATGAGCGTTGATGCGCTTCGGCAGGGCGAGTGCAACCCGCCCCTACATCATCATTTGCCATTTGCCATTTACCATTTACCATTTACCATTCATCACTCATTACTCATCACTCATCACTGATACTGCCTGACCCGATTATACACCCGCGCGGCGTAGAACGCTAGGGTGAGGGACTCGGCCACCGCCAGCCCTGCCGCCGCCCCCAGTGGCCCACCCCATAGCACGAGCGGGCCGACGAGGGCGACGCGAAGCAGCAGGCCGACTGCTTGGATCACGTTCACGTAGCGCTCGTCGTGATGGGCGTAGAGGTAGAGGGCGCAGGCGGCGTTGAGCAGTAGGGGGAGATTGACCCAGACCAGCAAGCGTAGCACATGACCGCTGAACTCGTAATCGGGGCCGAAGGTGTAGAAGATGAGCGGGGAGCTAATCAGGGCCACGAACGCGGCGGCGGTAATGGCATAGGCCGCGAGGATAAGCAGGGCGCGGCGAAAGGTGCGTTTTGCTTGGCGCGGCGCGGCGGTGGCGGCTCGCTCCGCGAGGGCGGGGAAGAGGGCACCAAAGAAGGCGTTGGCGGGCAGGCGCATCGCGTCGAAG
>JBBSEE010000234.1:0-5248 GCA_038239995.1 Chloroflexia bacterium
AAGGTTGATGATATGCTTCTTCTTCGGCATGGTGGTCACTCCTTTCGGTTGGAAAGGATTATACCACCTTTGATGAGGGCCATCAATATCTATATGTTAAGGTACTAGCCTGCTCAATGTTAGTTCTAAAGGTATCATTTGCAATATCGGTGTAGCTGGGAGGATCAGGAGGAGGGTTTGGAAACCTCCAGTGAAAAGGATTTACCACCATTCTCGTATATTGCCCACGCATCACTGCATCGTTGGGGCCGAAGTGAGTCCCATCATAGCCGCTTATGTGTCCCTTGCAGGCCATGTAAGTAATTGCTTCGTAGTATTGGTAATCTTGTGGCACATCAACAAAGCTATACGACGAACCGCAGTTGTTCAGGTCAGCAGGAGGTCTGTTTGGGTTGGGCGGTGAACTGCTGTTAGGTTCGCTAGTAGCTTGCGCCTGCATTGTACCTACAGCAACGAAAGCGAATGTTATTAGTACAATGAAGATTATACGGGGGGGGGGGTAGTAATATGCTGTATCTTCATGGTTGTATCCTCTCCTATAATTATCTAATGTCGAAACCTTCTGTGAAGACTTATGTCATTATAATGCATATTACAGAAGAATGCAATAGTTTTACCATCGAACTTGAACGAATATAATACCTTTAGGTCATATTTCGCCGCATCATCCTCTACACAGAGTGTAACGAACGAGAAACAAAAAAGTTTCGTATGGACAAATAGCCACCCCCGCCAAGTCAGCACCGACAGGCTTCGCCTCCCCACGTATCTACCACGTAGTACAACCCACACAGAGTGAGCCGAACAGCCCCACTACTAGAGCGCAACTATTGATGATAAAAGCAAGCAGTCCAAGTATAAGGGGCAAATCGCTGCTCCTGCAATAATTCAAAGGCCAGTCGCTGCTTCTACAATTGCGGAAGTGGTTAAGGGCGAGCAAGCGGGAAACAAAGCCGGGGATGATAAATAGCGGTAGCTGGCTATAGGCGAGCAGGACGAAAGCGAATATCCCACACAACCCACCAACAATTGCCAGAACTGCCCAGCCCATATGACGTGTGCCTGATTGGGCAATAACTGGTGCTTCTGCGAGCGGCGGGGGAGGCGAGGGAGTCAAGAACTGGGGCATGAGCGGTCCACGATACGCCTCAATTGGCACACCTTCGGAGAGCGCAGGAGTGTTGGTCAACGGCAGCAGGTTGGCTAGGTTATCTGTACCCTTTGTATCCATCGAGTCTATCGTACCATCCACCACCAATCTTGTCAACGTGACCAACACCTTAAAATGTCGGGGGATTAGGATTATGGAAGCACGGGGGGGTGGAATAAAGATTGGGGTTGGGTTCATGACAAACCCAGCCAATTATGGTATAATTGTGCCTAGAACAATATTTCTAGTATAGGAGCGGGCATGGCGGTAGAGCGGATGGTATCACCCACCGAGGGTTTGGATGAGGTCAGCGAGTCGAACCTGCGTCCCCGTCACCTCGAACAATATATCGGGCAGGAGAAGATTAAGGAGAGCCTGCGTATCTTCATCGAAGCCAGCAAGCGGCGCGGTGAAGCGTTGGACCATGTGCTGCTATATGGCCCGCCGGGGTTGGGCAAGACCACGCTAGCGAGCATCATCGCGGCAGAGATGGGGGTGAACATCAAGCCCACCGCTGGCCCGGCCATCGAACGCCCCGGCGACCTCGCCTCGATACTCACCAACTTGCAGAAGGACGACATCCTGTTCATTGACGAGATACATCGCCTCAACCATATGGTGGAGGAGATAATGTACCCCGCGATGGAGGATTACGCGCTGGACATCATCATCGGCAAGGGGCCGTCGGCCCGCAACCTGCGCCTCAACCTACCCCGCTTCACCATCATCGGGGCGACCACGCGGTTGGCTTTGCTCACCAGCCCGCTCCGCGCCCGCTTCGGCGTGACCTATCACCTCGACTTCTACGATGTGCCGACTATGGAGCGCATCATCACCCAGTCCGCCGGTTTCCTACGGGTGCAGATTGAAGCCCAAGGCACCGCCGAGATTGCCCGCCGCTCACGTGGCACCCCGCGCATCGCTAACCGCTTGCTGAAGCGGGTGCGCGACTTCGCCCAAGTGCGCGGTGAAGGGGTGATTACCGAGCCGATTGCGCGGGCCGCCCTAGATATGCTGGGGGTGGACGAATTGGGGTTGGACGAGATTGACCGCCGCGTGATCGAGACCATCATTGACAAGTTCAACGGCGGGCCGGTCGGCATCGAGACTATTGCGGCCAGCACCAGTGAGGAGACCGACACGATTATGGACGTGTACGAGCCGTATCTGCTGCAACTCGGCTTCCTCATCCGCACCCCGCGGGGTCGCGTCGCTACCCGCCGCGCCTACGAACACCTCGGCATCGCCTACCCCGCCGCCCGCGCCCGCGAACTGGAGCGGCTGGCCGCAGATAATGACGCGGACGCACCGCAGCAGGGTCGATTGGAGTTGTGAGGATTGAGGCTAGTTTTGAGTGAGGAATAACCGCTAATGCACATCGTTGATCTTACCCCCGACCACCCAGCCTACATCGAGCAGATAGCTGCGATACTGGTGGCCGCCTTCCGCGAACATTGGCCCGAAGCGTGGCCGAACATCGAGGCCGCCCGCGCCGAGGTGCGCGAGTCGTTCGCCCCCGACCGTCTCAGCCTTGTGGCCCTAGACGATGCGGATAAGGTGCTGGGCTGGGTGGGGGCGATTGACACTTATGATGGCAATGCGTGGGAGCTACACCCGCTGGCGGTGCATCCCGACCATCAGGGCGGCGGGGTCGGTCGTGCCCTAGTCCAAGAGTTGGAGGCGCGGCTGCGAGAGCGGGGAGCGCATACTATCTACCTCGGCAGCGACGATGAGGACGCGATGACCACGCTGGCGGGGGTTGACCTCTACGACAACCTGCATCAGCGCATCGCCAACATCCAGAACCTGCGTCGCCACCCCTATCAGTTCTACCAAAAGTTGGGCTTCATCATCGTGGGGGTAATTCCCGATGCCAACGGGCCGGGCAAGCCGGATATCCTAATGGCAAAGCGGGTCAGCCGCTTAATTCCTAATATCGCCGGTAATGCGATAGGAGCAAACATCCATGCGAGTTGCTGATTTTGCCTACCACCTGCCCGAAGAACTGATTGCCCAAACCCCGCTTGAACCCCGCGATGCCTCCCGCCTGCTAGTGTTGCCCCTTGATGGTGGCCCAATTGAACACCGCCACTTCACTGAGCTTGGCGACTACCTGCGGGCGGGCGACTTGCTGGTTGCCAACGAGAGCAAGGTGCTGCCTGCCCGCCTGTATGGGCAGAAGCAGGATAGCGGCGGCGGGGTCGAGGTGCTGCTGCTCCGCAAGATAGATGAAGTAAGCTGGGAGGCGTTGGTGCGGCCCGGACGAAGCCTGCGGCCCGGCACGCGGCTGGTGTTCAGCGGGGCGGCACATTGGCAGGCAGGCGTGGCGAAGACGCAGCGGATACGACCGGCGGCGGATAGTCCGCACGCCTACGCCGCGGTCGCCGCCCGCACCAATGACGACAGCGGGGCACGCATCATCCGCTTCGACCGCCCGATTGAGCCGCTGCTTGACACGCTGGGGGTGATGCCGCTGCCCCCCTACATCCATCAGCCGCTGCTAGACCGCGACCGCTACCAGACCGTCTACGCCCACACCCCCGGCTCGGCGGCGGCCCCCACCGCGGGGTTGCGCTTCACCCCAAGCTTGATTCAGCAACTGACGGGGCCAGGGGGCGGGGTCGCCACTGTCACCCTGCACGTGGGGCTGGACACCTTCCGCCCCATCACCGAGCCGACGTTGGAGCAGCACCAGATGCACGCGGAGTGGTACGAGCTACCCGCCGCCACCGCTGAGATGATCGCCGCCACCCGCGCCGCTGGGGGGCGCATCGTCGCGGTCGGCACCACCAGTGTGCGCGTGCTGGAGAGCGCGGCGTTGGCCGCCGAGGGGGTGGATGTGGCAAACTACGTCCCTCACCCCAGCCCTATGACCCAAGCGGCGCGGGGGGAAGGTGGCCTACAAGCACAAGCCGGTTGGACACGCCTGTTCATCTACCCCGGCTACCAGTTTCGGCTCACCGACGCGCTGATTACCAACTTTCACCTGCCCCATAGCACTCTGCTGGCCCTAGTCAGCGCGTTGGTGGGGCGGGAGCGGCTGTTGGCGGCTTACGATGCGGCGATTGGTGAGCGTTACCGCTTCTATAGTTTCGGTGACGCAATGCTCATCATCTAAGGGCGCGTAGCACCCTCGACGTGTCTCATCCCCCAAACTTGTGGTATAATGCGCTCATGGATGATTATCCGCGTGACCCCTATGGCCCAGCCGATGGGGGGGAGCCGCTTGACCCTGCCCCCGACGACCTGACCAGCGTCAATCCCGCCGACCCCTACCCGCCCGACGAGATGGGTTTCGGCACGCCCGCGGCTAGCTATGCGGCGGAGGATGCAGCCGCGGCGGAGTTGGAAGTGGCGGCGGGGCGGCGTAACCGCGCTCTGCTGATTGGCATGGTCGCGGTCGCGATTGTGGCGGTTGCCGCCATCCTCATCCTGTTGCTGGGGGGGCAACGCAACCAGCCAGTGGTGATTATCGGCAAGGCCACCCTGACCCCGAACCTGACCAGCACGCTGCCCTCCACCACCCCGCTGCTGCCCACCGCTGGCCCGACTGATACGGCCTTGCCCACCTTTGCAGCACCGCCCAGCCCCACACCTGCCGACCTCAGCGTCGCCACCGTAACCCTGCCGCCTGCGCCGCCGACCACCACCCCGCTCCCCTCGGCCACCCCGCAGGCTTATGTGCCGCCGCCCACCGATACGCCTAGCCTCACGCCGACCAATACCCCGCTCATCCCCTCGTCCACCCCGCAGCCCGCCCTGCCTACTCTGACCGCGACCCCGCCGCTACCTACCCTCACCCTGCCCCCCACCCTGACCGTTACCCATACGCCAACCGCCATCCTGACCGCCACTAACACGGCCACCTTCACCCCGACCCTGACCCCAACCCCGACCTTGACTCCCACCCCGACCATCACCCAGCCGCCGACCCTGACCGCGCTGCCGACCGTGACGGTCACTCCCACCCCGTCTGCAACCTCGACTGCGACCGCGCTGCCCACTTGCGTGCCTGTTACTGCCACCGCCACCCGGCCCGCTGGCTCGGTTACGCCCACCCCCACCCGCACCCCGACCACCACTCCAACCGCGACCGCC
>JBBSEE010000235.1:0-5236 GCA_038239995.1 Chloroflexia bacterium
GCTCCGTGTCAGTCATAGATAATAATCATGCCTATGCTGCAGGCTACCTCAATGATTCAGGAACAGACAAGCCATATGTGCTATTTTGGAATGGCACCGTGTGGACAGCCGAGAACCTACCTACTGGCTCTACCGGCCACCTGAACGGTATTTCATTCAACGACTCCACCACTGGCTGGGCTGTAGGTGATAACGGCGGTGGGGCTGCACTAGCCCTCTATCGGAACAGCACGGGGTGGAGTACGAATAATCCCACGTCCAATGCAGGCCCGCTGATGGCTGTCTCCTACGTAGGCGCAAACGTAGCTTGGGCTGTTGGATACTATACCAGCGGCGGCGTGGATAAAACCCAGAGCCAATACTGGGATGGTAGCGCATGGACCTATTACCAGCCTGTTGACCCTAGCTCTACTCGCCAACGCTTCTGCGGCGTGGATGGGGTAGCTAACACTGACACATGGGCGGTTGGCAACGCCACCATCAGTGGCGTAGATAAGACGTTGATTGAACACTATGCCGTGTACTAACGGGCTGCATGTCGGTGAGGGCAGAGCAGAGGGGGAGTTAATCGCCCTCTACTCTGTCTTTACATAGGAGTTACGCAGTTGGGCAGGGCGTATACGATTCGCCCCTACATCAATCGGCATAAATCTTGACGTAACTGCGTAACTCCTATTACACTCAGAGAGATAGCAAATGGGCGGAAAGCTGAGATTGCTAATACTAATAGCACCGATGATAGTGGCACTAGTAGCTTGGGGGAATAGTGCGCCACAGTCTAATGACCCACTTAGCCCCCAGTTGAAGGAGGTGTTTGGTAAGGGAGGGGTAGATACGCATAGCCCTATCACCGTTACTAACTGCAACCTTGCTTGGCGAATAGTAGACACCCCGCTTGATGATCCACCTCAACCTCATGACCTTTTTAAGCTAGCGGCGGTTGCTAGTAACGATGTATGGTCAGTAGGCGACCAGCACAGCCCTAGTATGCTGATGGAGCATTGGAATGGTCAGCAGTGGAGTTTTGTCAACGTTCCTACTCCGTACCGAGGAGGAGGCTTGACTGATATAAAAGCCTTCGATAGTGCCAACATTTGGGCAGTGGGCCAAAATGCAGATGACTTCCTCACCGTAATAGAGCATTGGGATGGCAGCGGCTGGAGCTTGGTGCCTAGCCCAAATCCCACTATAGATAATGGCTTGATGGGAATAGCTGGAATCTCACCGAATAACATCTGGGTCGTAGGGCATAGTCTGGCTTACAGCGGCACTATTGGCTGGCACCAAACCCTGATTGAACACTGGGACGGCACCAGTTGGCGTGTAGTACCCAGCCCCAACATCAATGACCAACATAATAACGACCTATACGCAGTCGCCGCGGTCGCTGCCAATGATGTTTGGGCAGTTGGTCTTCATGCTATAGATTCCACTAATGCCGACGGCTTGGTTGAACACTGGGATGGGCAGCAGTGGAGCATCATGCCAGTACCACAGTTCAGCGAAGGCAGCCACTTGCAATCGGTGGTAGCTATCGCTTCTAACAATATCTGGATTGGTGGGCAGTTTAGCAATGCTCTCGGCACATCCGCACCACTGCTCCTGCACTGGGATGGCAACAAGTGGCAGCAAGTTCTAGTTAACGTCCCTAATATGCAATTCAGTAACGGACTGTGGGGTCTATATGCCATATCGGCTAACGATATTTGGGCTGTAGGTGACAACATTCCGCAGCCTCCAGCAACAGGCAATCGTACTCTCGTACTTCACTGGGATGGCTTGCAATGGCAAATTATCCCTAGTCCCAACGTACCTAATATGCCTAGTTCCTTGTATGGGATAGCGGGAATATCAGATACCGATATATGGGCGGTTGGAAGGTACGGCAATTTGACTGGTTTCCCGCTAGCAATGCACTACAGCGTACCGGACGGCTGCCCCACGCTCACCCCGACCATCACTCCCACCGCTACGCACACCCCGACTAGCACAGCTACACCTCTCAATACTGCTACGCCCCTACCCACCACGCCCACCGTCAGCCCCACCCCCTGCGCGGCGCAGTATCGCGATGTGGGGGTGGAGTATTGGGCGTATGGCTACATCCACTACCTTGCCTGTCGGGGGGTGACGGCGGGCTATCCCGACGGTTCTTTCCGCCCGGCCACGCCGATAAGCCGCGCGGAGTACGGCAAGCTGCTGGCGTTGGCTTACGGTCTGCCGCTCACCAGCCCGCCCACCCCGCGCTTCCGTGACGTGCCCCCTAGCTACTGGGCATACGGCTACATCGAAGCTCTCGCCGCCGCGAACATCAGCGTGGGCTACCCCGACGGCACGTACCGCCCCAACCTGAGCATCAGCCGTGCCGAGCTAGTCAAGCTGACCGTGCTAGCCAGCGGCGCACCCGCGTACAGCGGGCCATACACCGACTACCCCGACGTGCCGCCGAGCCATTGGGCGTACCAGTACATCAAGACCGCCACGCACCGAGGTTGGGTAGGCGGCTACGCGGACGGGTACTTCCGGCCCAGTGCGACGAGCAGCCGCGCCGAGCTAGCCAAGCTGCTCTACCTCGCGCTGACCTTTCCGCAACAGTGAAGGTAGAAGGTAGAAGGTAGAATCTAGAATCTAGATAGTAGTTACGCAGTTGGCGGACATCCTCGCCCAACTTGGTAGGGGCCAGCGGTGGCTCGCCCTGCTCAACTGCGAACTCCAATCCAAAATCCAAAATCTAAAATCTAAAATCCGAAGCGGGTGGTGATGATTACCCCCCATACCGCCGCGCGGGGTACGACGTAGGATGACGACCAGTCCACCGTGCCGCCGAGGTGCAGCTTGCCGTCGGCAATGCGCTCGACCCGCTTGACCAGCAACTGACCGGCCTCGTGGGGGTGGGCGCAGACTACTATCCGGCCCACGCGGGGAGATAGCAGCGAGGTGGCGAAGTAGCGGCGGCCCGGCACTAGCCGCGGCCACATACTCTCGCCGCTGACCCGCACAAGGAACAGCGGGTGGGCTACCCGCCGCCGCAACTGCTGCCACAGCCCCTTAGTAAAGCGTATCGGTGATCGTCTTATACGCATCGTACTTCTGCGGCGCGTTCTTCGCTTGGTAGAACATCTCGGCAATGCCATCTACCGCGGCAATCAGGTCATAGGCGGCTTGCTTGTCAATGTCCTGCTTGCACTTGGAGGCCAGCTTGACCGCCTTCCAGAACTTGTCGTGCAGGTCGGGGAAGGCTTGCAGATGCTCCGGCTTGAAGAAGTCGGACCAGAGGATTTCCAACTCGCGCTTGCAAATCTCGGCGTGTTGCTCCTTGACCGCGATGCGGCGGGTGACACTGTTCTGATAGCTTATCATTGCGTGGGCATCGCTACTCGGCATTGCCAGCCCCTCGATTTGCTCGACCATGCGGGCCACCGTCTTGGCGGCCACCTTGGCCGCGGTGGGGTCGTAGATACCGCAGGGGATGTCGCAGTGCGCCTCGGCGGTGACGGTGGGTATCAAATTGCGGAAGTTCATCATCTTTCCTCCTTATGATTAACCGTATTTTGCTTATCTGGTGGGCAACCCTCGGCCTATCATCCTCTCTCAGTACCACTAAATGGGTGATAGGGGTTGTACCAAATTATATCCCACCGCCGCCGCCTTTGTCAAAGCCAATTGCCGGGTTTAAGGGGTAGAGTCGTGCTATAATGATAGCGGCAAAGCAGCTTGTCTGTGTGGTGCGGCAGGAAGCAACCAATTAGGAGAGGGAGAAAAGGGATGAAAGGTTATTGGTCTCGGATAATCGCGGTGATGTTGCTATTGGTCAGTGCCGGGGTTAGCCTCGCGGCGGCGGCACCGGGTGCAAATGGTGGGCAAGCACCCGCTCGCCCCGACCCTAACCACTCGCACCGCTCCGGCGTGACTATGTTCAGCAATTCGGCGGCGATGCAGGGTGGAGCCAGCCCCGACCCGCTGGGGGCAATTACGCGCGGCGACTACCCCAACTACGTCCTGTTCGGTCCCGACCATCGCGCCAACGTGGTGACCACCGGGGCGCAGAACGAAACCAGCATCGCGGTCAACCCCCTGAACCACAACGAGGTGGTCTGCACCGCCAACGACTATCGGGGCGGTGATGCGCGGGCGGGCTGGTATCATAGCTCGGATGGCGGGCAGAGCTTCACCGATGGGGTGATACTGGACAGCGGCACCGCCGTCTCTGGCGACCCCGCGATTACCTACAACTATACCGGCACCGTGCTATACGCCTACATCGCCTTCAACCGCCCCTTGTTTACCAATGGCGGGGGTATCGGCCTCAGCCGCAGCACTGATGGGGGCGCAACTTGGGGCAGCAGCGTCGCGGTGGACAGCACTAACGGGGCGAACGTGTTCAACGACAAGGAGTTCATCAGCGTAGACAACACCCCCGCCAGCCCCTACTTCGGGCGGGCCTACATCGGCTGGGTGAAGGAGACTAATCCCGCCAATGATGACGGCTATCTGGTGGTCGCGCACTCGACCAACGATGGGCTGAACTGGAGCGCAGCCATTACCGCCGCCGGGCCGCCCGACTATGGCCGCAATCAGGGGGCATGGCCGCGCGTCGCCCCCAACGGCGACCTCTACGTGGCCTTCATCAACTTCGATGCCCCCAGCGGCGCGCGGATGCTGGTGGTGCGCTCGACCGACGGCGGGGCAACCTTTAGCGCACCAGTGGTCGCGGTGCCGCTGGTGCATGAGTTGCCCGCGATTATGCCCGGCACCAACTATCGGGTGAACAGCTTCCCCACCTTTGCGATTGACCCCGGCAACGGCTACCTGTACATGGCATGGTCGGATTACGATGGCAGCGACTCCTCGATTCTGTTCACCCGCAGCACCAATCAGGGGGCGACATGGAGCAACGCGGCGCGGATTGACGATGCTCTCGACGGCCAGCAGTTCTTCCCCGCGATGAGCGTGTCCGCCGACGGACGTATCAGCGTGGTGTGGAACGACTCGCGCGGCCAAGCCAACGCCCGCCTCTTCAACGCCTACTTCGCCAGTTCGCCCGACCACGGCGCGACGTGGGAAACCCCTAACATTCGGGTCAGCACCCAAACCTCCAATGCGGGCGGCGGCAACTTCATCGGTGATTACAATGGTATCGACTCGGTCAACGATGCCATCTACCCCTGTTGGACCGACATTCGCACCAGCAATCAGGACGCATGGCTAGCGAAGGGCAACCCCAACGCCCCCCGCC
>JBBSEE010000236.1:0-5235 GCA_038239995.1 Chloroflexia bacterium
CTCTTTCCCTACACGACGCTCTTCCGATCTGACCATCACCCAGACACCCACGATTACCCCTACGCCGACCATCACCCCCACACCGACGATTACCCCCACCGGCCTGCCCACTGACACGCCCACGATTACCCCCACGTTCACGAACACCCCCTCGCCCACGGTGACTGACTGCGGTATCCAGTTCCCTGATGTGCCGACCAGCAATCCGTTCTACAGCTTTGTCCACTATCTGACCTGCGCTCATGCGGTGACTGGCTATTCCGACGGCCTGTTCCACCCCGAACGTAGTTCCACGCGGGGGCAGCTATCGAAGATACTGGTGCGGGCCTATGGTTGGCCTGCGGTCACGCCCGCCACGCCCACCTTCAGCGATGTGCCAGCCAACAGCTTCTGGTACCCCACTGTGGAAATCCTCGCCGCCCGCAACATCACGCACGGTTACGTGGGCAGCGACTGCGCGGCGGCGGGGGTGGCCTCGCCCTGTTATCTGCCCAATCGCAGCATCCTCCGCTCCGAGCTAGTGCGGATGGTGGTGAAGGCCCGTAACTGGACCTTGGACACCACGGGTGGCCCCCACTTCGGCGATGTGCCGCCTAGCTACTGGGCATATGGCTACATCGAGACCGCCTTCAATCATGGGGTGGTCAGCGGCAGCGGCAGCCCGCCCGCCTTCCGCCCCAACGACAGCATCCGCCGCGACGAATTGAGCAAGGTGGTGGTGTTGAGCATCACCCAGCCGGTGGTGGGACGCTGAGGCGGTTAGACATTTGACAAACCCCGCCAAACAGGGTATCCTATTGCCACATCAAATCTTAGGATGCCCTGCGCCGGTGATGAGGGCGATGCTACATATAACATCGAGGAGACGAACATCATATGGACGTAACGGTAGAGAGTGGCAACATTGGCAGCGTCAAGGTGGACGCGCTGGTGGTCGGGGTGCTGAAGGGTGGCAAGGTCGAGGGTGAGCGTCTCAGCGCGGTGGATAAGGCGTTGGGCGGGGCAGTGGGCGACATCCTTGAGCGCAAGGAGTTTCACGGTCGCCGTTACGAGACCGATGCGCTGCTGACTATGGACAAGCTGGCTGCCCGCCGCGTGATACTGGTAGGCGGGGGCAAGGCCGACGAGTACAGCCTCTACTATCTGCGCCATGTAGCCGCCGCGGCCGCCCGCGTCGCCCACAAGAAGGGTGCCCGCAGCATCGCCTTCCTGTTGCCCATCCCGCCGGGGGCGAGTCCCCGTGAGGTGGCCCAAGCGATTACCGAGGGAGCGATGCTGGGGCTGGTCAACCCCGACATCTACAAGACCCACGAGCGCGACGTAGACACCGAGGTGGAGCGCATCATCATCATCGGCGACGACAAGAAGGGGATGGAGGAAGGGGCACGGCGCGGCAAGATATTGGCCGAGGCCGCCAACTTCACCCGCAGCCTCGCCGAGGAGCCAGCCAACGTCATGACCCCGATGCGCCTCGCCGACGATACCCGCAAGATGTGCAAGGAGTTCGGGCTAGACATCAGCGTGCTGGGCCGCAAGGAGATGCAGGCGAAGGGGATGGGCAGCCTGCTGGGGGTATCGCTGGGCAGCCACAACGAGCCGCAGCTAATCGTGATTAGCTACAACGGGGGCAAGCGCGGCGACAAGCGCAAGATTGCACTGGTGGGCAAGGGTATCACCTTCGACAGCGGCGGCACCTCAATTAAGCCCGCCGAGAATATGCACTACATGAAGTACGATATGTGCGGGGCGGCGGCGGTGATCGGGGCGATGCGGGCGATTGCCCAGTTCAAGCCCGACATCAACGTGATTGGCATCGCCGCCGCCGTGGAGAATATGCCCGGTGGCGGGGCGCAGCGGCCCGGTGATGTAGTGCGGGCCGCGAATGGCAAAACTATCGAAGTGCTGAACACCGACGCGGAGGGCCGCCTCGTCCTCGCCGACGCGGTGGTCTACGCTCAGGAACAGGGCGCGACCCACCTGCTGGACATCTGTACCCTGACCGGCGCGGTGGTCATCTCCCTCGGCCACGCCGCGGCGGGGCTGCTGGGGCGGCCTCAGAGTTGGATTGACACGGTGAAGCAGGCAGCGGAGCAGTCGGGCGAACGGGTTTGGCAGTTGCCCCTGTTCCCCGAATACCGCGAGCAGCTTAAGAGCAACATCGCCGACATCGCCAATGTGGGTGGGCGGGCAGGCGGCACCGCAGTGGGGGCGACCTTTGTGGGCGACTTCATCGAAGAGCAGACTGAGTGGGCGCACCTCGACATCGCCGCGGTCGCCTACACCGAGCGCGACCTGCCCTATATGCCGCAAGGCTCGTCCGGCTACGGGGTTCGTACCATGACCAACCTAGTGCTGGAGGTAGCGGGTAGCGACAAGTAACCCTCCGCCGCGCCCGTTGGCCCAACCTCACGATGGTGGGGGTTGGGCCTTGTTTATTATCATTGGCAGTAACGGAATGGCAGCGGGCGCGTTTTATCTGGCGGAGCGCACCGAACGCCCCTACCGAATTGGCACCCCTTCGTTTTGGCGACCGAGCCGAACCTGACGAGTCAACGTCACGCACGTGGAGGTTCGTAATGTTGAACTGGATTGGCCGACATCGGCTGCGTAATCGCCCATCTGCGCCTGCGGAACTGGCCCAACCTGATACCCAACCTGCCCCCGCCCGCCCCTCGGTGCTGGTGATAGACGACGACCTGTACATCGGGCGGCTGATAATAGACGCGCTGGGCGCGGATTACGCGGTGGAAGTGGCCTGCGACGCGCGGGAAGCGGAGGCATGGCTCGAACTGCACCACCCCGACCTGATTATCCTTGACATCATGATGCCGGGCATGGATGGACAGGAAATCGGCCACCAATTGCGCCGCCGTGCCAGCACCCGTAATATCCCCTTCATCCTCGTCAGCGGCGACCGGCGCATCGCAGAGAAGGCGCAGCAGGCCGGAGCCGCCGCCTACCTCGCCAAGCCGTTCGATGTGGACGAACTCTGCGCCCTCGTGGCCCGCACCCTTTCCGAAGGTGGAATCAGTTTTGAGTTTTGGCTTTGAGGGCTGGTCGGCCTACTCCCCCGCCTCGCGCTGTAGCTCTAGGCTCTGCTCCAGCAACTGCTTCGCCAGCCCCTCATCCCCTTGCAGGTAGGTGAGCAGGCCGCTGCTGTTCAAGGCCCGCGCCCCATTCAGCCGCTTGGATAGCTCGGTAGGGTGGAGGCCAACCGCCTCGGCAAGGTCGCGTTGGGTGGCGTGCTTGTTGCTCTCGTAGGGATAGCTGCGGCGGCACAGTTCCTGCACCCGCTGGCGAAACTGGGCTAGGTCGTACATAAACCTGCATCCTTCCACAATAACAGTGTGGTACGGCAAGGTAGATGAAGGATTCCCAACCCAGATTATATCACAGTTTCATCACTTAACGAAATACCATTGCTCCACGTTCCACAACCAATAGGGCGACGACCACGCCGGTTGGCTGCCATCAGCCACCGCGATGCGTTTGCTGCCGACCACGAAGTGGCGCGAGGCCCACAGGGGATAGTAGGGTAGCTCCTCGGCGAGGGTGAGCTGCAGGGCGGCATCCGCCTGCTGCCGCGCTGCATAGTCGTACATCCCCTCGGCCTGCTGCGCGTTGCGGTCGAAGTTGGCGTTGTTGTAGCCGACGTAGTTGGGCAGGCTGGGCGCGTCGGGGGCGGGTATCAGGTTGGAGGCGAGCAGGCGATAAGGGTCGTAGTCGTAGCCGAGGTCGCTCCAGCCCATCAGCATCACATCGAAGTCGAAGGGGGGATTGCGGCGGGGGTCTATCCGCGCCAGCATCGCAGAGGCGTAATCGGCGGGCACTACCGTGACGCTGATACCGATGCTCGCCTCCTGCATCGCGATTTGCTGGGCGGCCACGCGGCGCAGGGGGTCATCGGCCCGCACGTACAGGTTGACGGTCAGCGGCTTGCCGTCATGTTCCACCGCCCCGTCCCCTGTGCTATCCGCCCAGCCCGCATCGGCCAACAATTGCCGCGCTTGGGGCTGGTCTTGGGGGTAGCGGGGGGTGGCGGGTTGGTAGGCCCATGTGCCGGGCAGCGCGGTACTCCAAATCGCCAGCCCCTCCCCGCCGGTCGCCTGCTTCACGATTGCGTCGCGGTCGAGAGCGAAGGCGAAGGCGCGGCGCAGGCGATAATCATTGAACCGCCTACCGCTCCGTAGGTTGAAGGCGAGGAAATAGTAGCCGTCCGCCGGATAGTCGCCGAAGCTGAGGTTAGTGGTTATCGCCGCGCTGCTGAGGTCGCTGTATTGGGGGTAGGCCAATTCTCCCGCCAGCAGCCGCCCATCGCCCAGCGCGGCGGCGGCCACCTTGTCGCTGCCGCTGATGAGGAAGGCGATGCGGTCGAGGTAGGCCGGGCCACGATAATACTTGGGGTTGGCATCCAGCACGATGTTCTGCCCCGCGTCGCGCTGCCCCCACTTGAACGGCCCGGTACCCACTGGCTGGAAGCTGAACGGCGCGTCGGCCAGCTTGTCAATCGGCACATTCTTGAGTAGATGAGCGGGGACAATCGGGGCACTGAGGTCGGCAAGCAGAGGGGCGAAGGGATGTTGCAGCTTGACTACTACGGTGAGTGGGTCGGGGGCGGTGAATTGTGCCCCTGATGCGGCAAGGTCGGCCTGCAAGCGGGTAGTTGCCGATAGGTTGGCCCAGGCATTGTAGGTGAACAGCACGTCGTCGCTGCTGAACCCTTCACCGTCGTGCCACATCACCCCCGCCCTTAGCTTGAAGGTAAGTTGCAAGCCGTCGGCGGAGGCCTGCCAGCTTTCCGCAAGGTCGGGCTGGGCCACGCCGCGGGCATCCAGTCGGGTCAGGCCATTGAACAGCAGGTGATTGACCCAATCCGCCCCCGCGCGGCCCGCATTCAGCAGCGGGTCGAAGTTGGTCAGGTCTTGGCTGAGGCGCAGGGTCAGCGTCCCGCCCCGCGCGATGTTCACCGGGGTGGGCGGCGGCGGGCTGGTCGGGCTAGGGGTGACGGGGTTGGGCGGCAGCGTCGCCTCTATCCCCGGCCCGAACGCGGTGGGGCTAGGCGTGGTCGTCCCGCTGTCGCAGCCGAGCAGTAGCAAGAGCAGGATGAAGACGAGTTTTGAGTTTTGAGTTTTGAGTTTTGAGTTGGGTTTAGGCAAGTTCATCCTGACGGGGCTAAAACAGACGGTTTAACGGACAAGCGGACAGGTAGGGGCGGGTTGCACTCGCCCGCGTGCC
>JBBSEE010000237.1:0-5220 GCA_038239995.1 Chloroflexia bacterium
ACCGCGTGCTGGGGGCGGGCATCGTGGATGCGCGTAACACCAAGCTGGAGACCGTCGCCGAGCTGGTCGCCAAGATTAACGAACTGCCGGAGAATATTGACCGCGCCCGCGTCCACATCAGCCCCAACAGCGGCCTAGAGTTCCTCCCCCGCGAACGCGCCCAAGAGAAGCTGGCTCGCATGGTGGAGGCGGTCAAGTCGCTCACTTAGGCATGAGGGATGAGGGATGAGGCACGAGTAAGGTGGTTGGGCGCGTGCAACCCGCCCCTACAGCATCACCGCCGTCACTATTCATCACTCATCACTCATCACTCATCACTTCTACCTTAGCATCGGCGGCTCTGCCCTGCCGCCAGTCGGGGGATGACCCCCTATCACCAAGCAAGGAGTAACCTAGCATCATGTCACAAGGACTATTGACCACCAGTGTCGGCAGCTTCCCCAAGCCCGCCTATCTGCTTGAGGCCCGCAACCGCTTTGCGAAGGGCGCAATCAGCGAGGCGGAACTGAACGAATTGGAGAAGCAAGCCACCCGCGAGTGGATTGAGTTTCAAGAGGAAATCGGCATAGACATCCTCGTGGACGGCGAGATGTATCGTGGCGACATGGCAACCTACTTCGCCGAGCGACTAGACGGGTTCGAGATTAGCGGCCTCGTCCGCAGCTACGGCAATCGCTACTACCGCAAGCCGGTGGCGGTGGGCGAAATCAAGTGGCGCGAACCGATTAGCGTAGCGATGTACAAGTACGCCCAGAGCCTGACCCAGAAGCCGGTCAAGGGGATGTTGACCGGGCCGTACACGATGATGGATTGGTCGTTCAACGAACACTACCCCAACCGTGAGAGCCTTGCGATGGCCCTTGCCGAGGCGATACACGCGGAGGCGGTCGAGCTAGAGCGGGCGGGGGCACAATACATCCAGATTGACGAACCCGCTGTCTCCACCCGCCCCGAAGAGCTAGAGATTGCGATTAAGGCGATGGCGGTGGTCACCAATGGACTGAAGGCCCACACCCTTACCCACATCTGCTACGGCGACTTCGAGAAGATTTACCCCCGGATGCTGGACATTCCGGTAGACCAGATTGACCTAGAGATGGCGAACAGCCACTACGACCTGCTGGACACCTTCCGCAAGGCTCCCTTCACCAAGGCGATTGGCCTCGGCGTGGTGGATGTGCATAGCCACGTGCTGGAGAGTGTGGACGAGGTGGCGGACGGCATTCGGCGCAGCCTAGCCCTCATCCCCGCCGCGCGCATCTACGTGGACCCCGACTGCGGCCTGAAGACCCGCACCGTCGAGGAAGCCAAGGACAAGATGCGGGTCATCGTCGAGGCTACCAAGCGGGTCAAGGCGGAACTACAGTAGTTATGAGTTATGAGTTATGAGTTATGAGTTAAGGATAAAAGTTACATAGTTTGGGTAAGTCGTGCCTACATCTGTAGGATTGTATCATCATTCGCCCAATCTGAACTTATATCGCTACCAAAGTGGCAAACTCAAAACTCAAAACTCAAAACTCAGAACTTCAGAAAGGGAGCGGTGAATTATGCCCCAGCGCATCATCATCTACACGCGACCGGACTCGCCGCGCAGCGAGGAGGCAAAGAAGCGGTACGGCAAGAAGAACATCTTCTTCGAGGAGCGGGCGGTGGAGAAAGACCAGCAATGGGCGGATGAAGCCTTCAACCTATCCGGCCAGCCCGGCTTCCCCGTCATCGTCGAGGATGGCCGCGTCCTCGTCGGGGTGGACGGACAAACCGACTGATTTTACACGGGGTTGGCTTCAAAAAACTCCTTGATGATGCTAATCGTGTAGCCGGTGAAGAAGTCCTTGCTGCACAATTCGCGACGGCTAATTTTGCGCTTCAGGTATTGCTCCCACGCATAGTAGACCAACTGGAACGATTTCTTGCGGATGCGGATGTCCTGCACCCGCACCAAGTCGCGCTCCGGCATATACCACGCCTCGAAGTCTTTGCCGAAGTAGTCGTTGCACACGCTCCAGTTGCGGATATACTTCTTCTTCTTCAGCCATACGACGAGATTCCTCCACACCGTCTCGAAGTCTGGCAGGGGGGTGCTGGGGGGATTGTCTAGGCTGGCACTGTTCATCATATCGTTCACCACATCATAGAACGTGCCGCGCCCCCCATCGTTACGCTTGGGCGGGGCGAATGTCCTTCAGGTTCATCTGCACGCTGACGCTGCCCTGCCACTCGTTGCGCTCCACACTGAACACCACATCAATCAGCGGTTTGGTTTCGAGGAAGGGCAGCCAGTCGCCCGCCCGCCGCCACGCCACCGCGATGCCGCTACCCAGCCGCACCGGGTCGCGCAATATCACCTTCAGATGCTGCTTATCCTTGCCCAGTAGCTTGACCTCGGCCACCCGTAGGTTGCGGGCGATGAACAGCGGGGTGGGGTTCTCCATCCCGTAAGGGGCAAGCAAGTCAAGGGCTTGACAGAGGGCAGGGTTCAAGCAGTCCAGCGGCAACTCCGCCTCAATTTTTAGCTGAGGCTGGAAGTCGGCAGCGGTCAGTTGCCGCCCCGCCACCGCGCGTAGCCGCGACTCCAACTCCGGCAGCTTGCTGGTCTCCACGCTGAAGCCCGCCGCCGCGGCGTGGCCGCCGAAGCGGGATAGCAGGCTGCTCACCTCGGTCAAGGCCTCGGTGATGTTGAAGTTAGCAATGCTGCGGGCACTGCCCTTGCTCATCTCCTCACCCTGCTCCACAATCAGTACCGGGCGATGAAACTCCTCCAGCAGCCGCGATGCCGCTAGCCCCACCACCCCAGCGGGCCAATCCTTGCTGTATAGCAGGATGAGCGGGGTGTCGTCCGACAAGTCGGCGGCGAGGGCGAGGGCCGAGGTGACGATACTGCTGGTCATCTGCTGGCGTTCGCGGTTGCGGATTTCCAGTTCCTGCGCCAGTTGCCCGCTCTCAAATACATCCTCGGACATCAGCAAGCGATAGGCGGACATCGCGCTCTCCAGTCGTCCCGCGGCGTTGAGGCGGGGGGCGATGGTGAAGCCGATGGTGGTCGAGTCCACGCTATGCGCGTTGGTACGGGCCACACTGTAGAGGGCCTGCAAGCCGGGCAACTGGGTGCGGCGCAGTTGGCGCACCCCATGCTGCACGAGGGTGCGATTGTCGCCATGCAGGGGGGCGAGGTCGGCGACGGTGCCGATTGCCACCAACTGTATCAGGTCGCGGGGATGTACCCCCTGCATCTCCAAGCCCCGCTGCACGAGGGCGCGGACGATTTGGTAGGCGATACCCACGCCGGTAAGGTGGAGGAAGGGGTAGGTGTTGTCGGGGCGGCGGGCGGAGATGAGGGCATAGGCGGGGGGCAGTTCACGGGGGGCGCGGTGGTGGTCGGTGATAATCACGTCCATACCGTAGCGGCCCATCGCTTCGCCCACTTCCTTCAGGTTACTGATGCCGCAATCTACGGTGATAATCAGGCTGACTCCCCGCTCGGCAAGGGTGCTGACCGCCGTCACATTCATGCCATAGCCTTCGAGGGTGCGGTGGGGGATGTAGGGTTCGACCTGCGCCCCCATCGCCGCCAGTGCGCGGACCAGCAGGGCGGTGGCGGTCACGCCGTCGGCATCGTAGTCGCCATAGACGGCGATACGCTCACCGTCGCGCACCGCTTGGATAATCCGCGCGGCGGCCTTGTCCATATCGCGGAACAGGAAGGGGTCATTGAGGGGGGAGCCGCCTTCAAGGTTGAGGAAGGCGATCGCCTGCTGTGGGTCGGTGATGTCCCGATTATAGAGCAACTGGATGAGCAAGCCGCCGTAGGGTATCTCCCCCAACACGGGGCGTAGCTCGGCGGCGATCTCCGGGGTCACAGGGGGCAACAGACTCCAGTATTTGGCGACCCGCTTCACGGCTGCTCCTCGCCGAGGAAGTGGGCGTTCGGCGCAATGTCCATCGCCCAATCGGAAGTATCCGCCATATCGCGGTTTGCGCCCTGTGCGTGGTAATAGCGATAATAAGCCGCCGCCCCAATCATCGCCGCGTTGTCGGTGCAGAGGGAGATAGGGGGGTAGAGCAGAGGGATGCTGAGGCGTTCGGCCATCATCTCGCGCAGCAAACGATTGGCAGCCACCCCGCCCGCCAGCAGCACCTGCTTCGCGCCATATTGTTCGGCGGCAGCGGCGGTCTTCTCTACCAGCACCTCGACCACCGCTAGCTGGAAGGCAGCGGCAATTAGGGCGGCTGGCGCGTGGCCCGACTTAGCTCCCCTATCGCCATTTACGCTGCCGCGCACCCCTTGCGGGCGGGGGGTATCTGCGCCTAGTGAGCGGTGGCGGCGGGGCTGGTCATCGTCGGGGGGCAGGTCATCATCATCTGCGCTTCGCACCCGGCTGCGGGGCCGCTCCTCCTCATCGTCAATATCATCGCGGCGGTCGCGGTCATCATCGTCGCCCCCGCTCCCCTTCGGCACTGGGGTAATCTCCCGCTCGGCGAGGGGGCGTTGCGGCAACTGGCCCGGCCTGACGTAGGGGTTGCCCCGCTGTGGCTGGCTGGGGGGCAAGGGGCGAGGGCGGGCGGGCACTTGGTTCGACGGGGCAGGCGGCGAATTGCGGGATGACTGGCTGGGCGGCTGCGTCGGTCGCGGCGATGGCTGATGGGGCGACTGGGCGGCCCGCGGCTGGCTGGGCGGGGTTGAGCGGGTGGGCGGCGGCTGATTGGGCGGCGGCTGATTGGCAGAGCGGCTGGGCGACTCACCCCCCAACACGTTGGAGCGGGGAAAGACGCTGCTCGGCTGCCCACTGTTCGCGGGCGGCGTGGTGGGGCGGGGCTGATTGGTGGTGGGCGGCTGCGTCTGGCGTGGCTGATTGTTGGCGGGCGGCTGGCTGGGCGGCTGCTGCGTGGGGCGCGGCTGATTGGCGGGCGGCTGGGGCATCGCCCGCTGGTCGCTAGCGGTAGTGCGTTGGTTGGCGCGGCCCTGCGGCGATAGGCGGCGGATGGGCGAGGGCGGCGGCTCATCGTCATCATCATCCTCATCGGGGGGTGGTGGGGGTGGCAAGCTGGGGGTAGGGGCGACGCGCAAGGGGCGACGCTCTAGGCCGGAGCCAGCGGCGGGGTGGGTTTGCACCGGCGCGTCGGGCGGCGGGGTGTCGTCCTCGTCTTCATCGAACATCGAGTAGCGGGGGCGGGGCGGGGACGCGGGCGGCTCGGTGGGGCGCAAGGGTCGCCGCTCTA
>JBBSEE010000238.1:0-5209 GCA_038239995.1 Chloroflexia bacterium
AAGGGGCGATCACCGTTCCCGCCAAGCTGCTGACCGACTTCGTTGCCGATCTGCCCCCCGACAAGATCAGCATCACCCTCGACGAGCAGCGCCATATCCTCAACCTCGATAGTGGCCGCTTCGAGGCGCACATCAAGGGCATAGATGCCAGCGAGTTCCCGGTCGTTCCCACCTTCAGCAACCAGCCGGTGGCGGCGCGCATCTCGGCCGAGGCGCTGCAATCAGCGATTGCCCAGGTTGCCTTCGCCGCCGCCAGCGACGACAGCCGCCCAGTGCTGACCGGCGTGCTGATCAAGTTCGAGCGCGGACAGGTGATCATGGCAGGCACCGACGGCTTTCGCCTGGCCCAGCGCAAGGTGGATGTCACAAACAGCAGCGCCGCCGATCAGGCCCCCATCATCGTGCCGAACCGCGCCCTGACCGAGTTGAGCCGCATTATCGCCAGTGGCGAGGACACGGTAGAGATCGCTATCACCCCGAACCGCAACCAGGCCCTATTCCACGCCCCCGACGTTGACCTGGTGTCGCGGTTGATCGATGGACCCTTCCCCAACTACGGCCAGATCATTCCTGCCGCCCATAGCAGCCGCATGGTGGTAGACACCGCCAGCATCCTCAAGGCGATGAAGATCGCTTCGTACTTTGCCCGTGACAGCATGAACATCGTCAAGTTGAAGATGGAGCCAGGCAACAGCGATGGCCTTACCCTTGGTACCCTGACCATTACTGCCAACGCAGCCGAGGCGGGCAACAACCTCAGCCAGCTCGATGCCATCATCGAAGGAGGTGGCGGTCAGATTGCCTTCAACGCTAAGTATGTGATTGACGTGCTGAACATCATCACCACCCCGCAGGTCGCGCTAGAAACGCAGACGCATACCAGCCCTGGGGTGATTAAGCCGGTCGGCGGCGACGATTACCTGCACGTGATTATGCCGATGAACCTCTTCAAATAGCGATGTCAAAGCAAAATAATCAAGGTGGCAAAGCTGAAGGGGATAGCCGGGTCGCGAGAGGTAAGCTCCTCGCGACCCTTGAGCGTAAGGAGCGGAGATTGCGCCGCGTCAGCCTTTGTATCTGCAAGGTACTCGACGATCGGGGTAATCCGATACTGGTGCTAGGCAGGGTGGCCGCGATACGTGGCTGGGCGAAGGTTTGGGTGGAGTTCCGGCACCCCTCCGGTGGCTGGTTCTTTGAGTGGATAGCCTACGCCGATGTGGAGCCGTTCGATAAGCAGCTACAGTGGCGTTGCCGCTGGTGCCAGCAGTATTTCGTCAGCCGCTTGCCAAGCAACCCGCGCCAGCTGAGAGCGGCGGGCAGGTGTCCCTCGCGAGAGGGGTATACCCCGCCATGGCACGCGCCTGAGCCAGCGACCGCGCCGCAGAGAAACCAGGGGAACCAGCCTCTAGCGCCCGGCCAGATGACGATGCCCCTGATCACCGGCGCAGACGAGCAGCAAGCCGAGCAGTAGCGCAGCATCACCACGCTAGCGATAACTAAAGGCACAGTTAGGCACTCAGGGAGTGGGCTTAGGCCCGCTCCTTTTCTATGCGAAAAATCGAGAGGAGAAGAGCGATGAAGATTATCCGAGCGACCACCATCAAGACGCTGAAGAACAGTAAAGGGCATAGCGTTACCGTTCATCTTGAGGGGTTCATCGCCGCGCAGGATTTCTATGACGACCGCGCTAACCCGGACAGCGCCCGCCCGGTGTGGGCGGTCTTCAGCGGTACCGAGGACAATATGCGCGGATTTACCGCCAACTTGATCGGGCTGGGGATACCAGCAAGGCTACACGTTGACGGCGAGGAAGGGGAGAAGGGCAGGATTGAGTGCCCTAGGAGCCTTGGCTACAAAACGTCGAGCTTCTACGACCCCGAGCAGCGGGGTGCAGTGGCGCTCAGGGTGTACCTGCCCGCATATGCCGTGACCCTGGCACCGCTTGAGGAAGGCGAACCCATAAAGTTCGTCAAGACCACGCCGACGGATTGGTATCAGGAGCAACTAGACTGGCTGCGGCAGCAGCCGGAGGTTAGCCGGGCGATTGTTGAACACGGTGAGCGCATCGGCATCGTCGAGGGCGGTTCCTCGAAGTACCAGCGGAGCCAACTATCTCTGCCCATAAAACTCAATAGCGCCGAGCTGCTTGAACTCATCCCCCACGCTGCCGAGGTACTCGAGTTGGCAATGCAGGTATCGCATACAACGGTGATACCCACCCTGGCCTTCGCGGTGCAGCTATATCTGGCCGCGCTGAGTGAAGGGCTGTTCAGCCTGCCCCACACCGCGAAAAGCAAGCAGAAGGATGTGCAGAGCGACCCTGACGATCGCTGGTTCTGGGCCAGGCGGCGAGATATGACCAGCTTCGAGTGCGTAGGGCTGAACAACATCGGCTTCAGCCACGCAACGCTCATCGGTTGTGCGCGCTCTCAACTGGACCGCCTCATTGACAAGCAGGCGATGCTCTATATCGCCGCTGGTAGCGATGCGGTGAACAACCTGCCGAAGCCAAAGCAGGAGCAACGCCTTGCGCCGATCCTCACGCTTGAAACCAGGCGACCGCGAGAGGAAGGCCGCGAACCGGCCTGCGCGGCATGAATGGGGTATCACCATGATCAAGATGGGCAGAGGGGTGGAGCTGGGCGAGGTGGGTGAGGTGGGTATCTGGCACGATGCCAAACCACTTGACCATCTGAGAACCATGAGGAAGCATCAGCGCCGCCCTCATTACCCCAGCTTGCGGTTGAAGATGACCCGATGGGGAAGGCCGAGAATGCGGAGGATAGGGCGCGACTGAAGCGCCCCCGCGAGGCTGCTGCCGCCCGCACAGTCAAGCTAAAGGAGCGATTATGAACAGGATACCTAGTAGAACATCAGGCCGAGTGACCCTCAACCGCGCTGTATTCAGCTATTTCCCCACTGACCTGCCGCCGCTACGCTGTATCGCCAGGCTACTCGACCCGGCCCCGGCGTTGCTACAGGTGGAGGGCAAAGGTGGTAAGAAAACTAACGGCCACTTCGTCTTTCTTGACCCGTGCGCGGGAAAAGGGGAAGCGCTGAAGGAAATAATCTCGCAGACCCTCGGCTGGGGCGAGGACGGTCAGAAGACGCGGATAGTCGCTTATGCTGCGGAGATCGAGAACACCCGCGCCAACGCGCTGAACAAGACAATGGAGGAGCTGATCTGGGCGCACGTAGCTCATGGCGATGCGTTCAGGGTGAGGTTCGAGACCGGATTCGGCCCGACCAGGTGGAGCGCCGGTCAGTCGGTGGCGGCGAACGGCGCACACCTACTGTGGTTGAACCCGCCTTATCAAGGGGAGCGGGGTTGTGAACGCTCCGAGGCATTGTTCCTGCGGCGCTTCACCCAGGCACTCATCCCCGGTCGTGGCATTCTGGTGTTCATCATCCCCGCCAAGCAGATCGCCAACTGTGCCGCGATCCTCGCCAGCGAGTACGATACCGACACCCTGATCTGCCGTCGCTTCCCCGGCCAATACTGGGAGAGCTATAAGCAGGTGGCGATCATCGCTCGCCGCCGTGAGCGTAGAGTGGCGGCGGAGTTCGTGGATGAAGATGCAGTGGAGCGAATGAGCTACTGGAGCGCCAACCCGGCCAGCATTCCTGAACTGCCTGACGAGGAGGATTGCCGCCCGCTCATGCAGCTGCCCACCGCCGATGGCGGGGGCTTCACCACCTGGCGGATCGAGGATGTTGACTACAAGGCGTTGATGGAGAAGCAAAAGCCCGGCATCGAGACGCGCAGGCGGGGCAAGCCGCAAGCGATCAAGGGGATGGAGCGCAAGCCGCTCTCCGAGATGACTCCCAAGCCGGTGCGCCTGGCAATGCCCGCCGACCCGAGGATGCTGGTCAGTATCATCAGTTCACAGATCTTCATCTGCGAACCGATCGAGCCGGACGATGGCAGCGGACCCAGGGGTCTACTGCGGGTGATCAGCGGGAGCGAGTATCAGGATGAGGACTATCGGACCGACAAAAACGGCAACGTACTGGCGGTAATTCAGCGGCAGACCCCGGTCACTGAGATTATCTTCCTCGATACGGACACCGGCATCAGCCACCGCATCAAGCCCGGCACCACCCCCACTGGCAGCGACCGCGCCGCAGACCTGAATGTTGCAGATCTGGTTGGTCGCTACGGCAAGAGCCTGCTCGGCGCAATTGAGCGCAAGTGTCCGGCCATCCACGATCCCAGCAACCCCGAACATAACCTGAACAAAATCGAGCTACTGGTCAACCTGTTCGCTCCACAGGAGCAGGCGCGTGAGGCGCTGCTCAAGCTGCTGTCCCTGTATAACGCCGCCGTTTTGCTGGGCGACCCCGGCGCGGGCAAGAGCATGACCAGCGCGGCGGTAGCCGACTCGCTGGCGCTGGACAACTTTGCCGCCACCGCTGCCAGTCTGGCGAGCATGAACCTGGGAGCCAACCCCAGGCAGCTCTCGCCGGTGACGGTGCTGGGCATCATGGCCCCGCCTACCCTGGTGGCGACCAGCTGGCCGACCGAGATAAATAAGGCGCTGCCTGCCGCCCGCATCGTCCACCTGAACCGAACTACGGACATTGATGGCGAGGAGCGCCACTATAACGCCATCCACGAGCAGCTAATCGCCTGGGTCGAGCAGCGCCAGTTCAGGGGGGCCAGGGCTATACGCCAGAACGCCACTGCTGTAGAGAACGCTAAGGTCGGCGAGGATGATGCGGAGATGGTGGCTCTGGGGGCCGAAGGTATCCGCCAGGCCATAACCAGGAACATGGCACCGGCGGAGCGTTATCGCTACAACCGCCGCGTGATTCTGCTGGTCAAGAAGATGCTGGACGAGCCGCTCAAGGCCGACCATGAAGCGGAGCTGAAGGGCTGGGAACACCCGTACATCGAGCTTGAGCGGGAGTTGTGCCGCGAACTGCTGATCACCATCCAACTTCGCATGACTGAGGACGAGCGCGAACAACTGCGTGACGAGGTAAAGCCGCTGCCCCACGAGGGCAGCATCAAAGATCAGAAGCGCAAGGTATGTGCGCTCTTCCTTGATGACGCGGGGGTGGGCGAGGAGACCTGCGCCAGTATACTGGCCGCTGCTGATGGCGACGAGGCCACCGCCGTGAGACTCAGGTTGGAAGCGCTGCGCCGCCGTGAACTGGGTTACGATCTAAGCGCCGAAGAAACAGTTCGCCTGCAGCAGGAGCTAGC
>JBBSEE010000239.1:0-5184 GCA_038239995.1 Chloroflexia bacterium
GGCGCCGCGACGGCGGCGGGCGAGGTATCATCCAGTGTAGCCGCCACCGGCATGGGGTCTTGTCCCGCTGGCTGGGCTTTAGGGCGGCGACGCGCAGGATTGGTGGGGAGCGGGGCAGGGATAGGCAGCGCGGGCATATCGGGGGCGGGTGATGGCGGCGGCGGCTGAGGGTTAGGTTGGGGTCGCTGCCCATTATTCGTGCCGCTGGCCGCGCGGTTGGCCGCATGGGACTGCCGCCCCTGCTTCTTCGCAGGGGGAGCGGGCGGCGGGGCGGTCTGCTCCTCGGCGGGGGGGGGGGGGAAGTCGGCAAGAGCTTCGCGGGCGAGGCGGCTGAGGGTTGGCTCGTGCGTCTCCGCCGCCCAGATGCTGATGGTGCGATAGAGCAAGGGGTGGTTCAGTTTACGCAGGCCGCTGAGGGTGGCGGCCACCGCCTTCTGCACCGGCTCGTTGGGGTCGCGGGCGATAATCCGCAAGATAGATAGAGCCTCGGCGAGGTGGGGGGCGACCCATGTGTGCGCCAAGGTGTAGGCCACCACCCAGCGGCTATGGGGGTTGGTATCTTTGGCCCATTCACGCAGTAGGCGCAAGAGGTAAACGGGGCTGTCGGGCGTATTCGGGCCGTAGCTAGGGTTCTCCGCCCGCCCCCACGCCTGCTGCAAGGTGTAGACTACCGCCTTACGTACATAAAGCGAGGAGTCGCGGCGCATCGGTTCGAGGATGGGCAACACTGCACCGGGGTCGCGGCGGGCGCGGCGGATGATGGCGAGGGCGGCGGTGCGCCGTACCCGCTCGTCGGCATCGTTGCTCCAGCGGCGCATCAGGTCGAGCAAGGTGCGCGGCTGGGCGGGGCCGATGCGCTCATCGTAGGCGGCGGCAATCGCGTCACGCACCGGCGAGGTCTCATCCTTCGCCAAGCGCAGGGCCACGCCGGTGACGTTCTCCGGGCGGTCGGCCCCAATCTCGGCCAACGCCCAGCACGCCGCCGCACGTATCTCCTTGCTCTTCGAGGCGGCCATCTTCTCTAGGGCGGCGAGGGTGAAGCCCACATCGGTGAGTTCCTGCATGGTATGGCCGATGTTGCGGCCCAGCGTTCGCACCAACCCCCAATGCTCGGCGGCAGTGGGGGCGAGGGCCTCAGCGAGGGGCGGCAGGCTATTAGTCACATCGCTGAGGCTGCCCCGATACAGGGCCGCGGTCAAGGTGTGGGCAAGCTCGGTTAGTTCTTCAGTCACTTCCATATGTTATCCGATTTTGGATTTTGGATTTTGGATTGAGGTTGATACAGCTTTAATGATAAAGATAGCAGTTGCTCGGATGTGACTGCCTCGGCATCAGGGAGGGTGCGGCGTACCAGACCGGCCAGCACCTTGCCGGGGCCAATTTCGATAAACTTGCTCACCCCTTGCGCCGCGATATATTCGAGGGTACGGACCCACTGCACCGGCGAGTAGGTTTGAGCCACAAGGCCACTACGAATGTCCTCCGCCGCCGTAACCGGCGCGGCGTTGACGTTGTTGACCACTGGGATGTTCGCGTCGCGGATAGTGATACTCTGCATGAATTGGGCAAGGTCGGCGGCCATGTTCCGCATCAGCCGCGAGTGGAAGGCGGCACTGACGCTGAGGGGGATGACCCGCTTGGCTCCCGCTTGCTTGGCCGCTTCGCCCGCGCGGGCGAGGTTGCTCTGCAAGCCGCTGATAACGGTCTGGTCGGGGGCGTTATAGTTGGCTACATCCACGTCACATTCGGCGCAGACTTGCTGGAGCGCATCAGCATCGAGGCCAATCACCGCGGCCATGCCGCTGGCTTCGCCGCCTACGCTGCCCACGCTCTGCATCAGCCGCCCGCGTTCGCGCACCAGCCGTACCGCGTCGGCAAAGTCAATCGCCCCCGCCGCCACCAGTGCGCTATACTCGCCGAGGCTATGACCGGCCACGAACGCGGGCGGGTCATTCAGCTTGCCCTGTTCGCGCAAGGCGGCGAGGCTAGCGAGACTGGCGACGAGGATAGCAGGCTGGGCGTTGGCGGTCAGTTGCAGGTCGCTCTCCGGCCCGCTAAAGCATAGGTCGCTGAGGCTGAAGCCGAGGGTGGCATCGGCAAGCTCGAACAGCCGCCGCGCATCCGCCGCGCTATCGTACAGCGATTTGCCCATGCCCACGTATTGCGAACCCTGTCCGGGGAAAACCCACGCGAGTGATGAGTTCAAGGTTATTTCGCTCCGATTTGTGGATTCCAGCGAATTACCGCTGCGCCATGCGTCAGGCCCGCGCCGAAGGCGGCGATGCAGAGCAGCGTGCCGGGGGTGAGGATGCCTTGCTCCACCGCTTCGCAAATGGCAATCGGGATGCTTGCGGCGGAGGTGTTGCCGTAGCGTTCGATGTTGACGAAGAACTTGCCCATCGGTAGCTCGAACCGCTTCGCCATTGCCTCGATGATGCGGACGTTGGCTTGGTGAGGGATGAACAGGTCAATGTCCGCGGGGTGGATACCGGCGCGGGTAATCGCGTCCATCGCGTCGTTGCCCATCACCGTGACCGCCAGCTTGAACACCTCTTGCCCCGCCATGTGGATGTAGCGTTTCTCTTGGGGCAAGTCTTGGGCGTTGGAGGGGTAGCGGCTGCCGCCCGCCCGCTCGATGATTAGCTCGGCCCCTTCGCCCGACGACCCCATCATGAAGCTGAGGATGCCGCTCTCCTCGGTGCTAGGCTGGAGCAGGGCGGCTCCCGCGCCATCGGCGAACAGCACGCAGGTGGTGCGGTCAGTCCAGTTCACGAAGCGGGATAGGGTTTCCGCGCCGATAACCAGCACGTTCTTCATCGCCCCCGTCTTGATGAACTGGCTGCCCACGGTGAGGGCGTAGAGGAAGCCGCTGCACGCCGCTTCGATGTCAAAGGCGGCAGCGCGGGTGGCACCCAGTTGCTCCTGCACCAGACAGGCGGTGGCGGGGAAGGGGTAGTCGGGGGTAGCGGTGGCGACGATGATGAGGTCGAGGTCGCGGGGGTCGAGGTTGGCTTGGGCGAGCGTCTTGCGGGCCGCCTCAAGGGAGAGGGTGGAGGTGTACTGCCCCTCGGCCACGATATGGCGTTCGCCGATGCCGGTGCGGGAGCGGATCCACTCGTCGGAGGTGTCCACCATCCGTTCAAGGTCGTGGTTGGTAAGCACCTTTTCGGGGACGCTGAAGCCCCATGCGGTAATCGCCGCATAAATCTGCTCGCTCATGCCGACTCCTTCTCCACCGCGCCGAGGCCACGCGGGGCTAGTATAAAGAGGATGGGTCAAGTGCTGCCGGGAACTTCGTCGTCCGCTGGGGATTACATTATAACACAAATCGGGGGATGCAAATAACGAGGCCGAGTCAAGGCTAGCCGCGAAAGTCGCAGTAGCACGCATGACTCGGCCCGCGCGGGATGGCCCCAAGACGCACCGACTTAGGTGGTCTTCTTCTTGCGCTTGTCGGCCAACACTTGACGACCCTTGTACTGGCCGCAGTTGGGGCAGATGTGATGGGCCAGCCGCGCCTCGCCGCAATTCTCGCAAGTGGTGAGGGTGGGGGCGGTGAGGTGGTCGTGTGCGCGGCGGCGGTCACGGCGGGCCTTGCTAACTCGTTCCTTTGGTAGTGCGCCCAAAGTGGGACTCCTTTCTAATCAAGTGATGAATGATCGCTAATTTTTGCTGAATGGCACGTTCGGCTGGTCGTCTTCCAGCAGTAGGGCAAGGGCAGCGAGGCGGCTGTCTATGGGTGGCTCATCGTCCTCATCTTCGTCGTCCGCGCCGCTGTTGAGGTGGACATAGATGCCGCTGGGGGCGGGCAAGCCGGGGCAATCGGGGCGGCAGACTGGCATAATCGGCAAGGCTAGAATTATCACCTGCCGCAGCAACTCGCCGAGGTCGAGGTGGTGATTGTGGTCAATCTCCAGCGCGTCAACCTCTTCTTCGCCGTTGGCCGCCTCATCGCCGAACGGGACGGGGTGGCCGCTAACCACATCAACCGTCGGGTAGTAGCGGTCCTCAAAGTCGGTGGCGATGGCAGTGGTGAAATATTCAAGGCAGCGACCACATTGCACTTGCACATCGGCGCGAACTTTGCCTTTGGCGAGGATGCTCTTATTTAGTTTGGTAAAGCGGACATGACCACGCACCTCGTGGGCGGTCATATCTTCACTCAGCGCCAGCTCTGGCTCGGCATAATCGTAGTCACGATGGGCGCCGACCACATCTTTGAGCAATTGCGCGACGTTGAAATCTATCATCGGGGGTGCCTGCCTGAATAACCATTCGCCTTGCCGCCGCAGCGCACAAAGCCAACGGATTATACCCAATTACTGGGGCAATGTCAATCTTGATTTTAGTGGGGGATGAGTAGGGCGGGCCGCCGCCCGCCCCTACAGCCTCTATACCGCTTTCCCGCACCTCAGCGTCCATTGCTGCTTGCGCTCTGCCGCTGGCGATAGCGGCGCACCTTGGCATTGTTGCCGCAATCATCCATGCTGCACCAGCGGCGGCGGTGATTCTTGCTGGTGTCCACGAACAGCCAGCCGCAGCCGGTGTCGCTCTCGCACTCCTTAATCAAACCAATCTCGCCCTCGGTCAGCAAATCGGCGGCGGAGCGCACAATCGGCCACAGCATTTGCTCCAGCGCGTCCTCATCAGCCCAACCCCAAACGAACTCGCCTCCGACCAACCTAAGCTGTGCCCGGCTCATCGCCATGCTAAGTTGGCGATTGACGAGGGCAAGGTCATCATCTGGGTGCGGCAACCCCCGCGCCACCGCATCGAATAGGCGGAACATCGCCTCGCGCAAGTCTATCGCGCGCCCCCACGCCTGCGCCGCATGGTCGGTATGGGCGGCGGCCAATTCCGCCAGCCGCTGCGCCGCGGCTGCGCCCAAAATCCCCGCGTGTTCGCTCCACATCAGTAGGTCAGCATAGTCAGTTAGGTGTTCGGTATTAGACCCACCCTGCCGCCCCCCCACCGTATTGACAAAATCTAGGCACAAATTGCCTCCCACCAGTCGCAGATTTCTTACGTCGTCTTCGCTCATCGCTGCCTACTCCTTTAGTCCTATATGCACCCGTAACCACCATAATTACCTTGACAGGTTACAGTTAAGGTGTTATAATGTAACCAGCAAGAATGATTATAACGGTTACAGTGAAGATTGTCAAGAGCGCAGATGAAGTTCTA
>JBBSEE010000240.1:0-5153 GCA_038239995.1 Chloroflexia bacterium
ACCTCGCGTATGCCGACCGCTACATGATGCCGTTCATTCCCCTGTTGCTGCTGCCGATTGGTGCCTTGCTCCCCCAGCTAGGGCGGGCGGGGCGACGCACCGTAGCCGCGCTGGCGGGTTTGGGCATCGCGTTCCAGCTATTGGCCGTCTTGGTAGACTACTCCTCGGCCTTCTTTATCGGGGTGGATTTTCCGCTCTCTACCGCGGAACGCTACCGCCTATGGGAGTTCGACCCTCGCTATGCGACGCTGAAGCTGAGTGTGGATATGCTGTGGGGGGGTAGGTTTCGGGAGCAGGCGGTGACGGAACTTAGCTACTACGGCTTGCCGGGGGTGGCCGACTACCTCGTGCCGGGGCTGCTGCTGGTGGCAATCGGCTACGCAGCGGTGTGGCTATACCGCGAGTTGCGCGATGGGCAACAAAAAGACGAGCCAGCGTATGATGCTGGCCCGCCTAAGTTGGTGCCGAAGGGGAGATTTGAACTCCCACGCCCGTAAGGACACTACGCCCTGAACGTAGCGCGTCTGCCGTTCCGCCACTTCGGCAAGTGCGGTTGGTGAGTTGTATTATACCCAAAGGGGCTTAACTTGTCAAGGTTGCACCCGCGTCTTTTATGTGGTAGAATCTGCCAATCAGTAGCTACTTCCCCAGCAATTTATTTACAGATAGGCATGATAATGAGTAGCGGTGTGAAGTGTCTTGAATGTGAAGCGGAGAACAGCGATGCCGAGCGCGTGTGCCATAAGTGTGGCACCTCGCTACGGCCTGCGCTGGCGATGCTCTACCTTGAGCGCAGCGAAGCGGAAATTAGCCGAGGCCGCTACGACCTTGCCAGCAAAAACTTGACTAAGGCCGATGCCGAGATGCTGGCAATGAGTACCGAGGAACGCAACAAGTATATGCTTACCGCCCGCGCCTTCTGGCTGCAAGGCTCGATTTATTATTTCAAAGGGATGATGCAAGAGGCCGAGCAGGAACTGGCCCTTGCCCATCAAAACCTAGAGCAGCATCCCAATGGCGCAGAGTTGCTGGCCTTGGTGCTGAACCGCTGGGGCAGCATTGCTTATTACGATAATCGTCCCGATGAGGCGGTTGTTCGCTACCGACGCAGCAATGAGCTGGCAATGCAAATCGGCGCATACGCCACCGCCTCGAAAGCAATCGGCAACTTGGGGATTATCCTCGCCAATAGCGAACCGGAAGAAGCGATGAACTTCTATCGGCAGGCCATGACCCAAGCAGAAGCGAGCAAAGACCCCGGCGTGATCGCCCAGATGTATCGTCTCCTCGCCCGCTTCTATACCAATCGTGGTCCCTATAGCCTCGCCCTAGAGTATGCCAACAAGGGTCTCGCTATCGCCGAGCAATTGGAAGACCTCTATGTGCGCTGCCTGAACCTCGATGTAGCTGCCTCCGTGCATCTACGCAGCGGTAATATTGAACAGGCGGTCGCCTATCTGCGTGAAGCCTATGACCTAACCCGATTTACCAACAACAAGCTAACCACTGAGGTGGTGATGCTGACCATCGCGGAATTGATGCGCTATGATGAGTTTAGTGAGCCATGGTTCGAGCAGGCGATGAAGGAGTTTAACGAAACTATTGGCAGTGCCATATCTAAGGGCCGCTATGCCTTGCAGATGGCTTACTATTACATTAGGCAGCAAGACCAGACGCGCGTGCGCCGCTTCTTGCAGCAATTGAACCTGATTGACCCCGACAAGATGTCGCAAGGTAATCCCATCCTGATCGTTTGCGCCCAAGCGTTGCTACACGCCGCGCTAGAGGAGTGGGACGAGGCCAGCACCCTATACCAGCGGGCGATTGGCAGTGGTAAACTCAGCCCTTATGACCTAGCCGTTACCTACGAAAATTACGCTACTTTGCTTACCAGCCGGGCGAAGGATAGCGACCCGGCGATAAAGAAAATGGCGGTAGATGCGCTCCGCCAAGCAGCCACCATCTACCGCGAACTTGAGCTACCGCTACGCTGTACTGCTGTCGAAGCGCGGTTGGCGGAGCTTTCCTAACCCCCATCCTCTCCCTGTTTCATCCCCTCATCTCGGTTGCTCTCCCCATCCTGCTGGTGTTACAATGTTGCTGCACCAGTAAAACGGAGGGGCGCGATCAATCTGCGCCCCTACACCAATACACCCCTTCCTCGACTAATTGATATGAGTTGCCTGAGTCCTATTCACCCACTTACCCTCGTTACGAGAAAGGAACAAGCAGATGCTACGCGAGTTTCGGGACTTTATCAGCGAAGGCGATGTGCTGGGCCTCGCCACCGCGGTCATCCTCGGCGCGGCTTTCGGGTTGGTGGTTTCCTCGCTGGTCAACGACATCATCATGCCCCCGATTGGCTACCTACTGGGCAGGGTGAGCTTCAACGATTTGTTCATCGCCCTCGATGGTGGCTCCTATAAAAGCCTTGCCATAGCCAAGGCGGCGGGCGTAGCGGTGATCGCTTACGGCAACTTCATCAACACGCTCATCAACTTCATCATCGTCGCCTTCGTCATCTTCCTCGTGATTCGCTATTACAATCGGATGCGTGGGGTCAAGGTCGTCACTAAATCGGAGATTGAGAAGCCGGAAGTGGCTTTGGGGGGCGGCGGTGAAGCGGGCGCAGATAGTGCCGCTAGTGCGAGCGATGCGGCGGCGGGGAGCACCCCTAGTTAGATAGCATTACCAACCCCCCTTGCATTATCAGCACAAGTGTGCTACAATCCTCGGCATGAACACACCCTCTCATATCTCCAAACAGACGGCCCGCCGCTACGTGCTGGGGCGACAGGGGCTGTGGCCGGGCCGTCGCTGGGCGGGGCAGGAAGGCGCGGCGGCGGCCATCCGCCAGATAGATGCGGTGCAGGTTGACCCCATCCAGATGTTGGCCCGCAGCCACGACCTTGTGATGCACAGTCGGGTTGCCGATTATCGCTCCGAACACCTCGACCAGTTGCTGTATCAGCAGCGGCAATTCTTCGACTACGGCGGCACCCTGTTCGTCTATCCCATGGAGCAGCTACCCTACTGGCGGCTGGTGATGCGGCGGCGGGGGGAGGTGGGTCGCTACCCCGCATGGGGGCAGGAACATCAGGCCGCCATTGAAGAGGTGCGCCACGCCTTGCGTGAACGTGGGCCGCTGGGCAACCGCGACTTTGTGGGCAACGTCAAGCTGACCAACTATCGGTCGGGCAAGGATACCGGCGTGGCCCTCTACTACCTGTGGATTACTGGCGAACTGATGACCCACCACCGCGAACGCTTCCAGCGCATCTTCGACTTCCGCGATAACGTCGCCCCCGCACAGTACAACTATGCGGCTAGCGATGCGGAGGCGGAGAGCTTCATTGACCGCAACAGCCTCAGCTACTTGGGGCTGACCACCGCTCAGGGGTGGAGAAACTCGGTTAGCAGCACGTTTGAGCGCACGATAAAAAAAGAAGTATGGCAGCCGCGAGTGGAGCAGATGCTAGCCGCGGGCGAGGTCGCCACGGTGACGGTGGAGGGGCGCAAGGAGGTTTGCTACTATCTTGCCGCCGACCGCGAGATAATGGCGATGCTGGCCGAGGGCGAGATGCCGAAAGCGTGGCAGCCGCTGGATACCACCACTGAACAGGAGGTCAACTTCCTCGCCCCACTGGATATAGTCAGCGCAAGAGGACGAGCCAAGACCCTGTTCGACTTCGACTACATCTGGGAGGTGTACAAGCCCGCCCACCTGCGTCGCTGGGGCTACTATACCATGCCGATACTGTACGGCGACACCCTCGTGGCGCGGCTCGACCCCAAGCTGGAACGAGCCAGCCAGACCTTGCAAATCCTCGGCTTCTGGCTGGAGGATGAGGCGATGGCCGATGACCTAGCCTTTGGCGATGCGCTGGCAAGAGGGTTGGCCCGCTTCCGCGATTTCCACGAGGCCCACGATATTGACCTATCCGGTATTCCGCAGGTTAAGTTGCGCGAGTATGTGCGGGGAGCTATTGCGTCCCTAGCGGCGGCTTGAACTGGGTGAGGACGAACCAGCGGGCGAGAGTCTGAAAGCGATGGGCGGGCTGGGCCAGCGGCGGCAGCGTCACCCCCTGCACGCGGGCGTTGGTCGCGTAGGTGTAGTAGGGGTAATATATAGGCAAGCTGGGCATTTCGCTGGCAAACACAGTTTGGAAGGCACGATAGGCGGCGGCGCGGGCGGCGGGGTCGTTGCGCTGCCGCCCCTGCTCAAGGGTAAGGTCGGCTTGGTCATTCACCCAGCCCGCGAAGTTGAAGCCGTCGGGATTGTCCGCCTGCGTGGAGTGCCACAGGCTATAGGGGTCGGGGTCGTAGTCCAGCCCCTGCCAACCGAGCAGCGCGGCATCGAAGTTGCGTGGCTGCAAATGCTGGCTGACCAATTCGGCCAGTGTCGCAGGCTCGACCGTGACGATGACCCCAATGTGGCCGAGGTCGGTGGCGATTAGCTGGGCCACTTTGGCAAGGTAGGGATTGTCGCTGTTGTACAGCAAGGTGAATTGCAGCTTCACCCCCTGCTGATTAGTTCGCACCCCCTGCACCAATCTCCAATCCGCTTGGTCCAATAGCAAGGTCGCCTTATCGGGGTTGTAGTCGTATCCGCCCCCTTCGACTCGCTGATAGCCGAGCGCGGAGGGGAGCAGGGGGCTATCGGCGGGGGCGGCTTGACCATAGAGCGCGTCGTCAACCACCGCCTTGCGGTTGATTGCCAGCGACAGGGCGAGGCGGACATTGGGCGGGGCGAAGATGGGCAGCCGATTGTTGAGGAAGATGAAGGTAGTACGGGCCAGTTCGCTGCGGTAGAGCCGTACATCGGCCCGCTGCGACAGGGCGGCGACATTTTCGGGGGCGACATAGCTGATGCCGTCGATTTCGCCCGCATTGAAGGCGGCCAGCAGGGCGCGGGGGTTGGGGTAGAAGCGGAAGGCAAACCGCGCGATGTAAGGGGGGCGGCCAAAGTAGTCGGGGTTGCGTTCGAGGGTGAACAGACTATCTAGCGGCGGAGCCGGAGTCGGGGTGGGCAGGTTGCCTGCTTGGGGCAATCGGTAGGGGCCGGTGCCGATGGGCTGAAGGTTGAAGGGGGCGGAGGGCAGGGCGGTAGGGTCGGCTTGGTATTGGCCGAGTAGGTGGGCGGGGAGGATGCC
>JBBSEE010000241.1:0-5135 GCA_038239995.1 Chloroflexia bacterium
GACCTGATTATCACCGCGGAGGAGCGCACCTTCCTCGCCTCGATGGTGGACAAGGAATACTTCCTCGTGGTCATCCTCAACCCCGACGGCAACATCGGTCGCGCCCGCTTCGAGCTAAAGCAGGCGATTAACCGCGTGCGCCGCGACCACTGACCAGCCGCGCACAACCGCCGCATTACCGTTATCCCTACCCTGTGCGCCGCAGCCTATCTGTCCGGCGCACTTTGCTACTCAGGGCATAAGGAGATAGACCAATGAAGTCGCGCACCGCTCTGCTGGGCCTGCTGCTGATGCTTGCCCTCGTGCTATCCGCTTGCGATACCAGCACCCCCAGCCCATCGCCTAACACTCCCGCTCCCGCCGTCACCAACACCGCCCTCGCCGCGCCGAATACCCCTACCACGCTGGTGGTCGTAGCGACCACCACTGTCGCCCCCGCCGCGCCTACCTCCACTGCTGTCACCCTCGACCTGCCCACCGCCACCGCGCCCACCAAGCCCTCGGATACGCCTACCCCTAGCGCGGCCCTGCCCACCGCCACCCGCCCCAGCAACAACCTCATCATCTACCTCGACAACGACGGGCAGAGCATCTACACGGTCAACCCCGACGGCAGTGACCGCAAGCTCGTAACCAAGATTGACAAGCCCGCCAATTCGCAGGTGTACAACATGACCGGCAGCCGCGACGGCAAGTACCTCAGCTACGCTCTGGCCGACGCGAGCTATACCATGACCTATTACCTCGTCAGCGGGGGCAAGTCCACCAAGTTGGAGGGCATCGCCAGCCAGCCGCAGTGGTTCTACGACTACTTCCTCGCCAGCGGACCGGGCGACGCAAGCGGCAAACCGGGCGAGATTTACCGCTTCGACCCCACCAGCATCAGCGACCCCGTTAACTTCAAGCAAGACCTCGGCGTGCGCGGCGGCCCCTTCACCCTCACCCCCGACGGCACCCAAGTCGTCTATGTAGACGAAGCGGGCAACATCATGGGGTTGGGCCTCAGCCACATGACCGAACACCAACCCTATATCATCGTCAAGCTCAACACTGGGGTAGACATCAGCAGCATGGATTACTTCTACGTCACCCAAATGGCCTTCGCCCCCGACAGCATCAAGCTGGTGTTCAGCGGCGAACAGCGCAAGAATGTGGGGGCGAGCGGCAACGGCGAACGGCTGTGGGTCTACGATATGGGGGCGAGCAATGGCGGCAAGACCCACCCCCAACCCCTGACCGACAATGGGGGGCGTTACTCCACGCTCGATTTCGCGGGCAGCACGGTGGTGGCCGCCTCCGACTTCCACATCAGTGCCTGCGCGGTCGGCTCGGCCCTCGAACTGCATGGCCTCGAACCCAACGTCATCTCGCTCACGATTGACCTGCCACAGCAGACCGGCGACACCTACGCCCGTATCCTCGGCCTCAGCGTGCAGCCGGGCGCATCCAACACCAACCCCACCCTTGCCTATGGCATAGATACCTATAGCTGCGCCGATGCCAGCACTACCCCCACCTACAGCCCCGCCGCTATCTACGTGTGGAGTACCGCCTCGCACGAGGGGGCGTTCGTCCACAAGGTGGTAGATGGCAGCTTCCCGATTTGGGTAAGCACCAGCGGGGGCGCGGATGCCACCCCCACCGCCAATGACAGCAGCGGCGAACTAGTCTTCTACCTCGACAACGACGGCCAGAGCATCTACACGATGAAGACCGATGGTAGCGACCGCAAGCTATTGACCAAGATTGACAAGACCGTCCCCGGCCAAGATGTGACGGGCATGAGTGCCAGCCGCGACGGCAAGTATCTCGCATTTGCGATGTTTGCCAACAGCGGCGATGTCGCCCCCCTCGATACCTACCTCGTGAGCAACGGCAAGGTGAAGAAGCTAGAAGGGACGAGTGGTCTGCCGGTCTGGTACGGGCATCGTTTCGCGGTCAATAGCTCCGCGGAGCCGAGCGGCGAACCGGGCCAATTGCTCGTCTACGATGCGGATGGCAGCGACGGGCCGGTGGGGGCGGGGCTGGGGGTGTTCGGCAACAGCCCGGCATGGTCGCCCGACGGCAAAGATGTGCTGTTCCTCGACTCTAGCTACAACATCGCCAAGATAAACTCCTATCCCCCACCCTATGGCAACTATGCCGCCGAGTCGGTGCTGAAGCTGAACGACAAGGTAAGCGGGACAGCTAGCGATTGGCTGGTAAACTGGGCCGCGATGGCCCCCGACCGCACTTTGGTGTTCGCGGGGGGCAAGCAGGGCGACCTCGGCCAGTTCCAAACCGGCGGCCATGTCTGGCTCTATCGGGCGATTGCGGCGGGCGGCAAGGGCGTACCGCAAGCGGTGGGCGATACGGGCCTATATCAAGATTACGCCCTTGTGGGCGGCAACGCGCTGGTCGCCTACTCGACCGACCATGGCGGGGCCTGCGGCGACTTTGCCCACCTCCGCCTACTGAACATCAGCGACCAGACCATGAGCGAGAACAAGCTGCCCGGTGATGCGGCGGAAGGCCGCTACAATATCTTCGGCCTCAGCCCCGCCCCCGGCCAACGCTACTCCTACCTGTTCAGCAGCGCACCCTACACCTGCGATAGCCAGCAGACCGCTAGCAGCCCCGCCAGCATCTATCGCTGGAGCGGTGGGCCGGACGGCAAGGGCAGCAACACCAAGATTGGCGCAGGCCGCTTCCCCGTCTGGGTAGACAGCGCGGCGGTCATCCCGCCCGCCCCCACCCTCGTGCCCGGCGAATCGCTGCCGCCCACCGTCACCCCCGGCAGCAGTGGCAACCAGTTAATCTTCTATCTCGCCAGCGATGGTCGCACTATCTACACGATGAAGCCGGACGGCAGCGACGCGGCCAAGCTCGTGACCAAGATTGACCTCAAGCCGGGGCGGAAGGTGACGGGGATGAGTGCCAGCCGCGACGGGGAGTACCTTGCCTACGCGCTGACTAGTGAGGCGGGGACGCGCCCACAGACCGACTATTACCTCGTGCTGAACGGCAAATCCACCAAGATAGAGAACGCCTCCAGCCTGCCGCGCTGGCACGCGCATCGCTTTGTGGCGCAGACCCTCCCTGATAGTTCGGGCAACGCGGGCGAACTAGCCGTCTATGAGGCGAACAAGGGCAACGGCTTCATCGCGCGGGGGCTGGGGGTGCTGGGTGATGACTTCGCGTGGTACCCCGACGGCAGCGCGATTGCCTATTACGACAGCGAGAGCAACATCCACCGGCTGAACCTTGCCGATAGTAAGACCAGCGACTTGCTTACCCTCAATCCCGACCCCACCGCCGACCCTCAAGCGCAGTGGCAACTATCTTCGATCGCAGTTGCCCCCGATGGCCGCATCCTGTTCGTGGGGGCGCAGCAGAAAGACCTCGGATTGGTGGGCGCGGGGCAGAAGGTATGGGCCTACGACGCGGCGGGCGGCAAGGGGGTTGATGGCCTCGTCGCCCTCACGGATGAGCATCGCTATCTGCTCTCCGGCTTCCTCGACGACCATACCACGCTGCTGTACGAAGCGGAACATGGCGGCGCGTGTGGCAGCATCCCCCATTTCAAGACGCTGGATTTGAGCAACAGCAAGATTACCGAAAGCCTCATCCCCGGCAACTCGCCCGATGGCCGTTATACGATGCAGGGTCTCAGCCCCGCCCCCAGCGGCAGCAGCTTCGTCTACGCGGTGGCCGCCTACAACTGCGACAACACCGAGGCCGGCCCCGCCACCATTTACCGCGCCGACGGCAACGCCAGCGTCAAACTGGGCAACGGCAGCTTCCCAGTTTGGATTGATACCGCCCTAGTGCGCTAAACATAATCCGCGCGGGCATGGTCATACTTATGGCAAGGCAGTTTCCTCCTATGTTTCGTCTGTCCTAAACATAGGGGGAAACTCGCGGGGGTCTGGGGGGTCAACCCCCGGCTAGTGACGGGCCGTACTGCCAGCAGATAAGCTAATCACCTTGCCGCTGTTTCATTTGTCCTAAACATAGGAGGAAACACGCGGGGGTCTGGGGGGTCAACCCCCAGCTAATGACGGGCCGTACTGCCAGCAGATAAGCTAATCACCTTGCCGCGCCATAGGCCGATTAGCTTATCTGCTGGTCAGCCTCTGGGGGGTCAGCCCCCCAGACCCCCGCGAGTCTCCCTTGCTTTTCGTGGGCGGAAAAGGTGTGCCCTGATAATCGGGGTTGGCTATGGTACGATTGTTGCGGTATGGGTATAATAACGGAGGCACACTAACCACATTATACCTTCTACCTTCGGACGCGAGGAGGAACGACTTGAGCAGTAAGCAAGCGATGATGAGCGGGGCGCGGGCCAGCCTTTTGCCCTTTTTGCTGTTTGGCCTTATACTGCTGCTAGGTGGGTGCGGGGGCAGCGACCCTACCGCTACCCCCAGCGGCGATACTGGCCTCGATGCCGCCACCGTGCTGAAGAAGGCGGCGGATGCCACCCTCGCGGTCAACTCCTTTCACTTCAAGCTGGATGTGAAGGGGCAGACTGCCGCCGGTAGTCCCCTGTACATTCGGGGCGCGGACGGCGATTACGCCAAGCCCAACCAAGTCAGTGCCAAAGTGACAGCGGTGTACGCGGGCAGCACGGTGGAGGCGCAGTACGCGGGCAAGGATGACAAGCAGTACATGGTGATTATCGGTTGCTGGAAGCCATTCAATGGCCTCACCCTCGCCCCCGACAAGGCGGCCACTGATATTATGGCCCACGTCAAAAACCTGAACAAGGTGGGAGTAGAGGATACGGACAGCGGCAAAGCCTACCACCTGACCGCCACCATCCACGCCAGCCAGCTAGCCGCGCTCAGTCCCGAAGCGGTGCAGACCGACGAGGTGAAGGTGGACTTGTGGATTGGCTTCAGCGACACCCAACTGCATCGCGTGCTGCTCACCGGCGCAATCAGTCGGGGCGATACCGCTAATGCCACCTACGACATCCGCTTCAGCGACTACGATAAGCCGGTCACGGTCAACCTGCCCGCTGCCGCCGACATCTGCAAGAGTTAATCGCCCACCCCACCCGCCGACAGGATATACCCAATCTAAATAGGAGCTACGCAGTTGAGCAGGGCGGATGCGATTCGCCCCTACATCAACCGGCATAAATCTAACCGCAA